>JANMEX010000313.1:0-3746 GCA_031377485.1 Phyllobacteriaceae bacterium | reverse complement strand
AAATTTTGCTGATGCGCCAAGGATTTTTTGCCTGCAATGCAACTGAGACGCGCTTTATCCGTCAACCATCAACATGCCGGTAATCAAAACAGCCTCCGCGCTTAGAACGCCGGCGTACACTTTTTTGCCGCTTGCATGATATGCAGCAAACCCGATTGCTGCGGCTCCGATGCGCAGCCAGACGGGCGAAGCGGCCAAGGCACCATCGGGGTACAGGATCAACTTGGCAATGACGGCGGCGACGAGCGCGGTCGCCATTGCACGGACGAAAACCAGTATTTCAGCGTTTTCATCGACATGGCCGGCGAAATAGACACCAAGGTAACGCCACAGATCGGTTGCGACAGAACCGGCGAGGAAGATGAACAGGTAAGGCCACCATGCGGCATCGATTGATTGAAAGGTCATGGCAGCACCGCCCGTTTGCGACGGCCAAGAGCATAGGCCAATATCCCTCCGACCAAACCCGTGGCGAGGATATCAGCTTGCGGGATGAGTATGTGAAACACCGGTGTCAGCGCCAGGCCCGCGACCATCGCATAGTGCCCCGCCCGCTCGCGCGCCGAGCCCCAGAGCGAGCAGAGAAAATAGAGCGGAGTGACAAAGATCAGCGCCGCGGAGGCAATAGGTGGCAGTCCGTCAGCCACCTTGAACATGATGTACACCACGCACATGTTCGATGACATGAGTGCCGAGGCGATACCGGCGAAATAGGCGGTGCGGTATGGTTTCGGAACGTTTTTGAACGTCTCCATCGACATGACCCACGCGGTCACCGCGATGAAATGCGAGAGTGCATAGAGCGTGAATTTTCGCGTGTCCTGCGAACGCATTTCAGGCACCAGTGCCACGGTCATCGGCATCAGGCGGACTGCGGAAAGCGAGACGGCGATGAATGCGCCCACAAGTGTGGATTTGGCCAGGATCGCGCCGATCAGCACCACTTTTGACGGCAGCGCCCAGATTGTCAGCACCATGAATTCGGTTTGCCACACGGTGAACCCGGCGTCGCGAGCAAGCCCGGAAAACCCGGTGAATGCCCCCATCAAAATGATCGCAGGCACGGTGAACAACCGCGCCAGTCCGCGCCGGTACCAGTGCCAAGCAAGATATTGTTGAAAGGAGTCGGCAACATCGTTCATGGCTCCGGTCTATCTTTCCGGCCGCTTTGCATCAACATGCTATTTCGCAGGTGACAGTCTGGCGCTTTGGGGTTAATGCGCCAATCTGTAACGATACTTTCCCAAAATAGTCACGCATTGGAGGATGCCAAATGCCCGCCAAGCCCGCACTTGAAGCCTTAGTCGATTCCATGTCGCTTGCAGAGCAGGTGTCCTTGCTTTCGGGGCAGGATTTTTGGTCCGTCGCACCCAATGAACGCCTTGGCATAGGCAGTTTGCGTGTCACCGATGGTCCCAATGGCGCGCGCGGCGGCGGTTCACTGATCGGCGGTGTCAAGTCTGCGAGTTTTCCGGTTGGCATTGCCATTGGTGCAAGCTGGAATCCGGAACTGGCCGAGGAGATCGGTGCGGCGATTGCCGACGAGGTAAAGTCCAAGGGCGCCCATGTCTCGCTGGCGCCGACTGTCAACATTCATCGCACAGTTACCAATGGCCGAAATTTTGAATGCTATTCGGAAGACCCGCTGCTGACCGGTTCATTGGCCTCAGGTTATATCAAGGGCCTGCAGAAAAACGGAATTTCTGCGACCATCAAGCATTTTGCTGGCAATGAGAGCGAAATCCTGCGGACTACCATTTCGTCCGAAATTGATGAGCGGTCTTTGCGGGAAATCTATCTGGTGCCGTTTGAAATGGCGGTGAAGGATGGCGGGACGTGGGGCATCATGTCGTCCTACAACAGGCTGAATGGAACCTATGCTGCCGAAAACCACTGGCTGCTGACGGAAGTCTTGCGCGGTGACTGGGGCTACGACGGCATTGTCATGTCTGACTGGTTCGGTTCGCGCTCAACTGCGCCAACGGTCAATGCGGGGCTGGATCTTGAAATGCCGGGCCCCACACGCGACCGGGGAAACAAGCTGATTGCTGCAGTCGAAGGCGGCGATGTCAGCGCCGATACCGTGCGGAACCGAGCCTTGAACATGTTGCGGCTGATGGAGCGTACCGGTTCGCTTGATGATCACCGCCCGCACAAAGAAGAGGCCAACGACCGGCCCGAACATCGCGCTTTGATCCGTCGCGCCGGTGCTGAAGGGACGGTTCTGCTCAAGAATTCCGGCATCCTGCCGCTCGACAAGACGGCTCGCCAAACGATTGCCGTCATTGGACCCAATGCCAAAGTGGCGCAGATCATGGGCGGCGGCTCGGCGCAGCTCAATCCGCATTACAGTGTCAGCCCTTGGCAAGGGCTCGAAAATTCGCTCGGCGGCGATGCGTTGCTCAGCTTTGCTGAAGGTGCGACAAACCGGCGGTTTGAGCCGTTGCTCCAAGGCAAGTTCAAGGTCGAGTATTTTGCCTCACGCGATCTGTCCGGACGGGTCGTGCACACGGATTCGATCGATAATATTCAGGCTTTTCTGTTTGGCCAGATTGGTGGCGGCAATGTTGACCCAACGGCATTTTCCATGCGTATCAGCGGAACATTCACGCCTATGAGCGATGGCATTCATCGCGCCGGCTTTTTTGCAACGGGCCCATCCCGCTTGAAAATTGACGGCAAGACGGTTGCAGATTGCTGGACAAACTGGACGGCGGGCCAGACCTTTTTTGAAGAAGGCAGCAATGAATATGTTGGCGAGGTTGCCTTGAAGGCAGGCTTTGCGCATGAGGTGGTGCTGGAATATTCCGCCAAGAAGTCTGACAATTTGACCTTCACCGCATTTCAGGCAGGCATCGGTATGCCGCTCGGCAAGGCTGAAATCGCGGAAGCCGCGGCCATTGCTGCCAAGTCTGATGTTGCCATCTTGTGCGTCGGGCGCACTGGCGAATGGGATACCGAAGGCTGGGACCTGCCCCACATCTTGCTTCCGGGACTACAAAATGAATTGATCGAAGCGGTCGCCTTGGCCAACCCGAACACGATTGTTGTGCTGCAAACCGGCGGGCCGGTTGAAATGCCATGGCTTGATAAAGTTTCGGCCGTTTTCCAGTCTTGGTATCCGGGGCAGGAAGCGGGCAACGCGATTGCCGACGTCTTGTTCGGCGACGCGGAACCCGGTGGGCGTTTGCCGCAGACATTTCCCGTGCGTTGGTCAGACAATCCGGCCCAAAGCCAGGACCCGGAGGTTTATCCGGGGCTCAACGGCAAGGTTCGCTACGAGGAAGGCCTGTTCATAGGCCACAAGCATTATGACAAGCTTGGCATCGCGCCGCTGTTCGCGTTCGGCTTTGGCCTGTCGTACACTTCGTTCGAATGGAAGAACCTGAGGGTTACGCCGCAAGGTGATGAATTTATTGTTGAATTGGACGTGACCAATACTGGTTCGCGCGCGGGCAGCGATGTTGTGCAGATCTATATCGAAGACAAAGCGCCAATCCTCCCGCGTCCGATCCGCGAGATGAAAGGCTTTGCCAAGTTGCATCTTGGCGCGGGAGAATCAGGTACCGCGCGGATGGTTTTGTCGCCGCGTTCGTTTGCGGTGTTTGATGTCAAAAAGCGCGAATGGGTTGCCCGGAGCGGCGTATTCACGGTGCATGCCGGGCGCTCGGCAGCTGACTTAGTGCTCCATGGTTCGCTCAACCGCGCCAGCGAATGGCGGCAAAATCCATAACCGAAACCAATCT
>JANMEX010000299.1:0-11848 GCA_031377485.1 Phyllobacteriaceae bacterium | reverse complement strand
GCCGGTTTTTTATTGCCAGCTTTTTCGCGGGCAAAGCGAATGGTCTCTTTCGAAACGCCAGTGATTTCACCCATGCCCATGCCCATTGCCATCAACTGTGACCCAAGGCCCATGACGCCGCCCATGAAGCCCGGTTTATAGTTGGCAGCAGCAATGGCTTCGCTCGCGCCGGGCAGGGCGCCAACGAGCTTTGCCACCTGATCAGCCGGGCCCTCAGCTTCAAGGAAACCAAGGATCAGGCCAACGGCCTTTTGAGCGCTTCCGGCATCAAGGCCGACATTTGCAACGATGCGCTCGATCAATTCATTCATAGTGGCTGCTCCGGAAATTATTTGACGTTTACGTCATATGCACAAAACGCCCAATGAAAACAAGCGGACAATCCCATTGTTGATTTCATATGCTCCAGTTATATCAGCCAGGTCTGTCAGCAGGCAGCAATATTGATTTTTTCCATGCGAATCGGAACAGCCACATGCTTGAAGACGGTAAGATTTTCATCGGCGCCAGCCGCAAACCCGATGACACCTTTCAGAAGGGCGAATATTTGGCTTTGAAGTATGGCAACCGTCACGGCATGGTCACCGGCGCAACCGGCACTGGCAAGACTGTCACACTTCAAATATTGGCCGAAGGCTTTTCAAACGCGGGCGTTCCGGTCTTTGCCGCCGACATCAAGGGAGATCTTTCCGGCATCGCCGCCATGGGCGACCAGAAGGATTTTCTGGTCAAGCGCGCAGAACAGATCGGCTTGAAACCCTATGAAAATCAACAATTTCCGGTGATCTTCTGGGACTTGTTCGGCGAGCAGGGACATCCGATCCGCGCCACTGTCTCGGAAATGGGACCGCTGCTTTTGTCACGCCTGATGGACCTTTCGGAAGCGCAGGAGGGCATTTTGAACATCGCCTTCCGTGTGGCCGATGAAGAAGGCCTTCTCATTCTTGACCTAAAGGATTTGCAGGCGCTTCTGGTCAATGTCGCGAGCCGCGCCAAAGAATTGCAGACCCGTTACGGCAACATTACCGCTGAATCCGTCGGCACCATCCAACGCTCGCTGCTGGTACTCGAGCAGCAGGGCGCCGAGCATTTCTTTGGCGAACCGGCACTCAAAATCTCGGACATCATGCGCACCACGCCGGACGGGCGTGGCGCGATCAATATATTGGCCGCTGACAAGCTGATGATGAACCCGCGCCTTTACGGCACGTTCCTTCTTTGGCTCCTGTCTGAACTTTTTGAAACGCTGCCGGAAATCGGCGACCCCGAAAAGCCAAAGCTGGTCTTCTTTTTTGACGAAGCCCATCTCCTGTTCAACGAAGCACCCAAGGTGTTGCAGCAGCGCATCGAGCAGGTTGTCCGCCTGATCCGCTCCAAGGGCGTTGGCGTGTATTTCGTCACGCAGAACCCGCTGGATGTGCCGGAAACGGTACTTGCCCAGCTCGGCAACCGCTTCCAACATGCGCTGAGGGCCTATTCGCCGCGCGAAACCAAGGCTGTGAAAGTGGCGGCCGATACGTTCCGTCCCAACCCGGATTTTGACTGCTACGAGGCGATATCCAAACTCGGCACCGGTGAGGCGCTGGTCTCGACACTGGAGGATAAAGGGGTGCCGTCCATTGTTCAAAGGACGCTGATCCGCCCGCCCGCTTCGCGCCTCGGCCCGATCACGCCGGCCGAGCGCCGCCAAGTCATGAACAACAGCCCGGTCTCCGGTCAATATGATCAGACAATCGACCGCGAGTCGGCCTTCGAAATCCTGCAACGCAAGATCCAGCAGGCGACGGCCGAAAAAGAGCAGGCGAAACAGGCAGAAGACGCACCCGCTTCCGGCGGCGGCTGGCACTTGCCAGACTTTGGCGGAGGCTCATCAACGCCTTCCAGAACCACAGCCAAACCACGCGCATCCTCGCGTCAGACTGTGACAGAAACGGCGATGAAATCCGTTGTCCGCTCGGTCGGCTCTTCACTTGGCCGCGCTTTGGTTCGCGGGATATTGGGCAGCCTGTCGGGACGCTAGGCTGTAACCGGCAGCGGTGAGAACTCATCGCGCACGACGATCGGCGCGTGTTTTGGGACGCGCTCGTAAAGATCGATGACGTCCTGGTTCATCATGCGCACACAGCCTGACGAAGCCTTTTTGCCAATGCTCTTCCACTCGGGAGAACCGTGGATACGGTAGAGCGTATCAACGCCATCCTTGAAAATGTACAGCGCCCGTGCACCGAGCGGGTTTTTCGGGCCGGGCGGCATGCCGCCATTTTCGTTCGAGTATTTCTCAAGCGTTGGATCGCGTGCGATCATTTCTGCGGGCGGCGTCCACTTGGGCCACTTGCCCTTCCATTCGACATTGGCATTGCCCGACCATGCAAAGCCTTCCTTGCCGATGGCAACGCCATATCGCACCGCTTCGCCAAACGGCTGGACGAGATAGAGGAACCGGTTGGCAGTATCTACAACGATCGTTCCGGGCTGTTCACCGGTAGGATCGGCAACCGCCTGACGATAAAATTTGGGGTCGATTTTCTTGTAGGGAATTGCTGGAAGGCTGAACTCGCCCTCGTTCACCGCAGCGTACATCTCTTCCGGCGGCATATAGACCGGCGCCATGTCGACTGGTGGGGGTGCGACCGGCACATAAGCCTGCGCATCCGGACCATCTGGCAAAACGCCGATAACCTCATCCGTAGTCGTGCACCCGGGGAGCACCAGAAAAGCCATACCGCCCAACAAGATGCGGCGGTTGATCCCAGTCTGCGGCAGTCGGATCATGTTATTCATGCCATCCATACTCAATTTCAGTAATTTAACATTTCTTGATTATCGGCGCATGCGTTTGTTTGCAAATGCGGCGTGATAAGGGCGTCACTCGAGAAATAACGTTTGCCGCACTCTTTAAGTTCCACCTGTGTTTCGATTGCCCGATGGAACCGCCATGACTATATAGGCGTTATGAACCAAGCACCCGCTCGCGTTCAACAAACATTGCCTCAGGAGATCCCCATGGCCTTTACCCTTCCGGAGCTGCCTTACGATTATGACTCGCTTGCGCCGTTCATGTCGCGCGAGACACTCGAATTTCACCATGACAAGCATCACAAGGCCTATGTCGACAATGGCAACAAGCTGGCCGCAGAAGCCGGCATGGAAGGCCTTTCGCTCGAAGAGGTTGTCAAACAATCATTCGGCAAAAATGCGCCGCTCTTCAACAATGCCGGTCAGCATTACAATCATATCCATTTCTGGTCCTGGATGAAAAAGGGCGGCGGCGGCACGAAAGTGCCGGGCAAAATCGCCAAACACATCGATTCTGATCTAGGCGGCTACGACAAGTTCAAGGCTGACTTCATCGCTGCCGGCACCACCCAGTTCGGTTCGGGCTGGGCATGGCTTTCGGTTAAGGATGGCAAACTGGCCATCTCCAAGACGCCGAATGGTGAAAACCCGCTGGTACACGGCGCATCGCCGATCCTCGGTGTCGATGTTTGGGAGCATTCCTATTACATTGACTACCGCAATGCGCGTCCGAAGTACCTGGAAGCGTTTGTGGATTCGCTGATCAATTGGGATTATGTGCTCGAGCGTTTTGAAGCTGCAACGGCCTGATTTCGAGCGCCGCTTGTTTTAACTCTGCACATGTTTCGGGCGCCGCTGGAGATTTTCCGGCGGCGTTTTGTTGACAGTATGTCGCCAACTGTGAACACTGGCTCACACAAGTGTGATCGACTCTCGTGCGCCAAATATTGCAACCTGAGTACGGCGGTATTTGATTTGTCTGCTTAATCAGGAGGTTCTACATGAAAAAACTCATTCTCGCTTTCGCACTCGCTGCGCTTTCAGCAACAGCATCGCTCGCTGATCCGATTGCCGATCGTCAGGCAATCATGAAGGCTGTGGGCAAGGCTGTCGGTTCGGTAGTGCCAATTGCCAAAGGCGAGGCTCCGTTTGATGCCGCTGCCGTGGCAGCTGCATTTGCGACGATTAATGAAAACGTTCAGAAAATGGACGTCGCAGCGCTGTTTCCTGCCGGTTCAGAAACAGGTGACACAACTGCAAGCCCGAAAATCTGGGAAGACATGGCGGGCTTTCAGGCCGCCGTTGACAAATACAAGGCGGACGTCGCTGCCGCAGTTGCTGCAAACTCTGCTGACCTCCCGACATTTCAGGCGCAATTCGGCGCAGTCACAAAGAATTGCGGGGCCTGCCACGAGGTTTACCGCATCAAGAAGGGCTGATAGGCTCTTCGCATGATCACAAAGCTCGCCAAGGTTGCCGTATTTTTAGCCATCCTTGGCGGGCTGGTTTTCTGGTGGATCACACGCCCACAAACACTTGATCCGATTGAACTTTCAGCGGTCGCTGCAGGCGATCCTGTCAAAGGAGAGGCCGTAT
Organism: Phyllobacteriaceae bacterium; assembly: GCA_031377485.1. Lineage (GTDB taxonomy): Bacteria > Pseudomonadota > Alphaproteobacteria > Rhizobiales > Rhizobiaceae > JANMEX01. The sequence goes on along the minus strand of JANMEX010000299.1, from coordinate 7,456 downwards.
TTTGGCAAGCAGGCTGTGCCGCATGTCACGCAGCCCCGGGTTCGAAAGATGCTGAGCGGTTAAAGCTCGTCGGCGGTCTGGTCTTGAAATCTCCGTTCGGTGATTTCCACGCTCCAAACATTTCGATGGATACAAAGGATGGGATTGGTTCGTGGGATTTCCCGGCCTTTGCCAATGCGGTTCTGCGCGGCGTATCGCCCAAAGGTGAGCATTACTATCCGGCGTTTCCGTATGCTTCCTATGCGCGGATGAAACCGTCAGACGTTGCCGACCTTTACGCCTTCATGAAGACGCTGCCCGCTGTTGCGGGCGTCCAGCCGGGACATGAATTGCCGTTCCCGTTCAATATCCGCCGCTCCCTCGGCGGATGGAAGTTCCTGTTTTTCAAACCAAATCCGGTTATCGAAATTGCGAACGCATCAGAACAAGTAAAGCGCGGCCAATATCTGGTTGAGGGCCCGGGACATTGCGGCGAATGCCATACACCGCGCAATTTGGTTGGTGGACCAAAGCTCGGTCAATGGCTGGCAGGAGCTCAAAACCCGGAAGGCAAAGGCGTCATTCCTAATATCACCGGTGGTGAAGGTGGTGTGGGCGAATGGCAAGAGAGCGAATTGGCCTCATTGTTGAAAGATGGATTTACACCTGACTTCGACAGTGTTGGTGGCTCAATGACCGCGGTCATCGCCAACTGGTCACACGTTTCAGAAGAAGACCGCGCCGCCGTCGCGGCCTACTTGAAAGCGATACCCGCCCATCCGAACGGTTATCCGGCGCAGACCACGACAAAATAGCGCGAAGTTTACTTCCTGCGGCACCAAGTTGTCTGTCCACCCGCAAGATAGTCGGTCTGCATCCAGTATTTCCAGGCAGTACAATCCGCCTTGGTTTTGAAACAACGCCAGACGGTGACGTTGCGCCGCCTGTCATCTCCGTTGGAAATGATGGGGTCCGCTTCATATCCGCTGAAATAACCAACCCATATACCCTTGATCGCATACGACGTGCTGCAACGAGAGCCTTCTACCCGCTTTGGTGCCGAGCTGGCAGGCGTAGTCAATGTCGGCAGGCCAAAGGATAAGGCGAGCGCACACAACAAAATAGCTTTCATGTTTTTGACCTTTCGAACTTTAGGAATAATGGGGCGACTTATCGACGAAATCATGTCTTCGGCCATTGAAACTTCTGCATCGCTCCGCTTATTGTAACGTTGCAGAATGTGCATGAGGCAGGAAAAAGCATGGCGAAAACGCGCTGGGGAATTATTGGACCGGGCGCAATCGCGCATAACTTTGCTGATGGTTTGAAAGAATCCCAGTCCGGTGTTTTGGTGGCCATTGCCAGCCGCGACATGGAAAGGCGAAGCGCTTTTGGCGACATGTATGACATCTCCGCTGACATGCGGTTCGCCAGTTACGAAACGCTCGCCGCCGATCTCGGCATTGATGCGATTTACGTCTCGACCCCGCACCCTTGGCATGCCGAACTCGCCATTATGGCGATGCGTCATGGAAAGGCTGTCGTGTGCGAAAAGCCGGCTGGAATGAACGCAGGCGAGGTGACGGCGGTCACAGAAGTCGCCGCCCAGCAAGGCGTATTCTTCATGGAAGCCTTCATGTATCGCTGCCATCCGCAAATTGCGCGGTTGGTGGAAATTATCAGATCCGGTGAAATTGGCACTGTGCGCCACATCAAGGCTACTTTTGGATTCGCGTCCGAGCGGGAACCATCTTCGCGCCTCTACGATACGTCACTTGGCGGCGGCGGGATATTGGATGTTGGCTGCTATCCGGTTTCTGCCGCAAGGTTGGTCGCCGGGGCGGCAATCGGGAAGGATTTTGACAATCCTGTTTTGATCAAAGGCGTTGGCACAATCGGGCCCACCGGCGTTGATGAAACAGCTTTCGGGTTGCTGACCTTCGCCAGCGGAATCACAGCCGAAATTGCCTGTTCGGTTCGGGCGGAAATGGAAAATGCCGTTGTCGCAATTGGAGACAAGGGCACTGTCCGTCTGCCCAACCCGTGGGTACCGGGCCGTAACGCCGGACCTTCCGACTCGCAAATCGAGATTATGATCGACGGCAAAACAAGAATTGAGCATATCCGCTCACATCATCACCTGTTTGCTTTTGAAGCCGAACTTGCCAGCCGCGCAATTGCCGACGGCAAGATGCAAGCTGCTTCACCCGCGATGACCCATGGCGATTCTATTGGCAATGCCGAAACACTCGACCGCTGGCGGCAAGAACTCGGCTATGTGACATTCAACGAGAAGCCAAAGTCGAACCGAAAGCTGTCCGGTACAATTTCAACAGGGTTGCCCTCGATTCCAAAAGTGAAGCTTGATGGCGTGCATTTGCCAATATCCCGTCTTGTCATTGGCTGTGACAACAAGAATGATATTGGTGCGGGTGCAATTGTCTGGGACGCATTCATGGAGGCGGGAGGCAATGCCTTTGATACCGGCTTTGTCTACGGCGGCGGCAATCATGAAACGGTACTAGGACAGTGGATAGCGGCACGCGGCATTGAAAAGGATATCAACGTCATCGTAAAAGGCGCGCACACGCCTTACTGTACGCCGCGCGCAATCGGAGCCCAGCTTGATATTTCCTTTGGCCGCCTCGGGCTTAGTCACGCGCCGATTTACATCATGCACCGCGACAATCCGGATGTGCCGGTCGGCGAATTTGTTGACGCTTTGAACCGCCTGCATGAAGCGGGCGAGATTGGCATTTTCGGCGGATCGAACTGGTCGGTGAAGCGATTTGGCGAGGCAAATGACTATGCTAAAAAGCATGGGTTGAAACCAATGTCTCTGCTCAACAACAATCTTTCGCTGGCAGTGATGGAAAAACCGGTTTGGGACGGCTGCATCTCATCCAACAGGCCTGAGACACTGCAATTCATGCGCGACAATGCGGTAACCCACATCAGCTGGTCGTCGCAGGCGAGGGGCTATTTCCTGCCTGAAGAATTGCGAAACCGGCTTCCTGCTGATGTCGGTCCGGAAACCTGTTTCGGCTCCGCGGCCAATCAGGAACGGCGGGCCCGCGCTGAAACTTTGGCCGGGAAATATGGTGTTTCCACCCACAATATCGCAACCGCCTGGGTGCTTGCCCAGTCTTTTCCCTCGCTTGCGATTATCGGTCCGCGCTCTCCGGGCGAGATTGTTTCAACATTGCCGGGATTGGGCGTTGCATTGACGGCGGAAGAGGCAGCTTGGCTCAATCTCGAGTGATTGTTTGCCGACCTTCCGCAGTGTGTCAATGCCAGTTTGCCTAAAGCCCCGCAGCCTTGATCGCAAAAGCGTAGCTTGTCGCCACTTCTTCCAATCGGGAAAAGCGACCGGAAGCACCGCCGTGACCCGCTGACATATTTGTCTTGAGCATGATCGGACTGTCACCCGTATTGTGTTCGCGCAATTTCGCGACCCATTTTGCCGGTTCCCAATAAGTGACGCGCGGGTCAGTCAGCCCCGCGATGGCAAGGATTGCCGGATAGGCTTGGGATTTTATATTGTCATACGGCGAGTAGGCAGCAATCGAATTATAATCGGCAACAGAAAGAATGGGGTTCCCCCATTCCGGCCATTCTGGCGGCGTCAGCGGAAGAGTGTCATCAAGTATCGTTGTCAAGACATCGACAAACGGGACCTCGGCGATAATACCGCAAAATAGGCTCGGGGCCATGTTGGATATAGCGCCCATCAACATGCCGCCAGCTGACCCCCCGTGCGCAACAATGCGGCAGGGCGCACAGAAATTGTTTGCAGTCAGATATTGGGCGGCGGCAATAAAGTCCTTGAACGTGTTTTGCTTGTGCTCGCGCTTTCCCGCATCATACCAGCGGTAGCCGCGCTCCTTGCCGCCGCGAATATGGGCGATCGCATAAACAAATCCACGATCTGCCAGTGACAGGCAGTTGGTGTTGAAACTTGCGGGAATGGATATGCCGTAGGCGCCATACCCGTAGAGCAGGCATGGCGCCGTACCGTCGAGCTTTGTGGTTTTGTGATAGACCAACGACACCGGCACCAATTCGCCATCGTGGCTTGGTGCCATGACACGGCGGGTCACATAATCGGACGGAATGTGGCCGCTTGGCACTTCCTGGCTCTTCAAGAGAGTGCGTTCACGGGTACCCATGTCATAATCATAGGTCTGCGAAGGCGTGGTCATCGAGGAATAAACGAAGCGGATTGTATCTGTTTCATACTCTGCAGCGCCTTGAAGGCCGAGCGAATATGCTTCTTCGGCAAATTCGACGGAGTGTTCTTCGCCGGTTTTGCGATCATGAATCACGATGCGCGGCAGGCCGTCTTCGCGCTCCAACCGCACCATATGGTTTTGGTAGGCAGAAACCGAAAGAATGAGGCAACCCTCGCGGTGGGCGACAATATCGACCCAGTTTTCTTGCGCCGGCGCGTCGGCGCCGACTTCACAGACCTTGAAGTCCTTGGCTCCGCCAGCGTTGGTCAAAATGTAGAAACGATCGCCAGCTTCGGTCAAGGAATATTGCACACCCGGCTCGCGTTTGGCGACGAGCTTTGGTGCAGTCAGCGGATCGTTCGCCGGGATCAGGCGGATTTCAGATGTCTCGTGATCGTTGATCGAAATAAACACGTAATCATTCAACATGCTGCCATGCACATCGATGAAAAAGCCGGGATCTTCTTCTTCGTAAACTGTTGCATCTGTTGCGTTTTCTGCGCCAAGTCTGTGATAGCGGATGGCGATCGGCCGGTGGTTTTCATCAAGCACGGCGTAAAAGAAGCCGTTTGCGTCTGCATCAAAAACACCGCCGCCGCCGGTGTTTTCAACCCGGTCCGGCAGGTCTTCACCCGTCAAGAGATCGCGCACCAGCATCCGGTAATATTCCGAGCCGGCATCGTCATATGACCATAGCAACCGTTTGTGATCAAAGCTGTGGCCGACCCCGCCGAGGCTGAAAAAGGGCTTGCCCGCGCCTTCCTTATCTCCATCGAGAAACACGTATTGGTCTCCGCCATCGCGCGGGGTACGGAAATAGCGGGGATACTGGCCGCCGGTCACAAACGCCATGCCGTATGCAAAGGGGCCATCCTTCATGGGAATGGAACTGTCATCCTCCTTGATCCGGCCTTTCATCTCGGAAAACAGGTCTTTCTGTAAAGCGGCCGTATCTGCAAGAAGTGCCTGCTGATAGGTGTTTTCAGCTTCGAGATGAGCGCGTATCTCGAGATCCAGGACAGAAGTGTCGCGGAAAACGGCCTGCCAATTGTCAGCCCTCAGCCATGCGTAATCATCCGTCCGTGTAATGCCATGACGGGTATCGGACCGCATATTTTTGGCAGCGCGAGGCGCAACGATAGACATGTCGAAACCGGTGTTTTTCAACATGGTAACCTTTCAAATGAAGTCGTTTTCAAACTGACTGAATGCCAACAGGCACTCGCGTCCGTATGCGATCAGTCTTGGTCCTTGTCAAAGACCATCGCATTTCCATTCATGCAATAGCGAAGCCCGGTCGGGCGCGGGCCGTCATTGAACACGTGGCCAAGATGCGCATCGCAATCCGAACAGCGGATTTCAGTGCGGGTCATGAAGAACCCCCGGTCTTTGTGTTCAGAAACTGCATCGGGCTCAACCGGTGCATAATAACTTGGCCAACCTGTGCCGGAATCAAACTTGGTTTCCGACCGGAACAACGGTTTGTCGCAGCAGACGCAGCGATACAATCCAGCTTCATGATTGTCCCAGTTAGGGCCTGTAAAGGCCCGTTCCGTGCCGTGCTTTCTCGCAACCTGATATTGTTCGGGCGTCAGTTGTTCACGCCATTCAGCATCGGTTTTAATGATTTTTGGGCTTTTAGGTTCGCTCATCTGACAGTCTCCTGTGAAGATGATAATATAGTCTCCGCCTCTTGAATTAACAGGTCACAGATCAGTCGTCACTCAAGTGTGACTTGAGTGTTTACCGTTTGGTCAAAGAAACCTCGGGCCATCCACGAGCATGGCATGCTTATTTGCCAATTGAACTGTAAGGCGCAGATTAATTGACATCGCTCGTTCCAACGAATCGCCAAACGAACGTAAGGTAAGGACCTGTATAAACACTTAATTAACGACATTGTTGCAATTTGCATAAGGTCTATTTTATTAGAAAACAGCACTTGTTGGTTGATGGCATTAGCATTCCCGTTCTTTATTGCTCGGAAACAAGATTTCATTTGACACTCGGCAATTCAAGTAAAATAAGGACTCATTGGTCAGGTTTGGTCCGAAATTAAAAAGCCTATGACCAAATCTGGGGCGCAAGTCGCCATTCAAGTCAAAACAAGACTGGACGGGAAAAACAAATGTCTGATTCTATGAACGATGCTGCCAGCCGTCATGAAATGCTGATGGAACTGACTGCAGAAGTAGTTGCTGCGTATGTAAGCAACAATTCGGTACCTGCGACAGAATTGTCGACTTTAATTGCCGATGTACACGCAGCGCTCGGGCGCATGGACACTCCGGTTGCGCCGGCTCCGGTTGTCGAAAAGCAGAAACCTGCTGTCAATCCAAAGCGTTCCATCCATGAAGATTACATTATCTGCCTCGAAGACGGTAAGAAGTTCAAGTCTTTGAAGCGTCACTTGATGACCCATTATGGTTTGACACCTGAACAGTACCGCGAGAAGTGGGAGCTGGATGCAAATTACCCAATGGTCGCTCCAAACTATGCTGCGGCCCGTTCGGTTCTGGCTCGCAAAATCGGCCTCGGTCGCAAGCGCAAAGCAGTGCGCTGATTTCGGATAAAATTTTGAATGAAAAAGCCTCCGGTGTCTATTCATCGGGGGTTTTTATTTGCCTTCAGACTTTTGACAGCCAAATAAAGATGGATGTGCCGACCGGCATCATACAATCCCGCCCGGGCTTTGCATTTGCGCCGCTCCCTTTCCAACATGCGCGTCAACTCGAAAAGCAGTTGCTTGCTCTCCGTCGGCATCAATTGCGCCAGGTGTTCTTTATAAGACGCAGCAAGATCCGCCGTCTTTGGCAATTTCTGCACGGCATGCATATGGTCTTCTTTTATCCGGGTTCCTTCATCACGGATTGCAATTGCCGTTTTTAGATATACCGCCCGCTTCATGGATTTCCCCTTGTTTGCTGATACGGCGATCATCGGGGGTATTTCGGGTGTGTGGATAAATTCCCTTGAATTTTATTTTTTTACCTGTGCTATTCCACCATTCGAATTCGTCTTTGGAAACGATGGTGAAAAAAATATTCATTAATTACAATGGCTAAACACCAATAGTCCTTTTTAGGTTGCGTCCATTCCTGCAATTCAACCAATTCTATCCACACCCTTGCAACTGCCGTTAAAAGAAAATATTCCGCATATTATACTTTGCGTACCCACTTGCTTAAATCGGGAGCTTGGTTATGAATGTTCCAATCAAAATTGCGCCATCGTATCGGGCGACT
>JANMEX010000233.1:0-8148 GCA_031377485.1 Phyllobacteriaceae bacterium | reverse complement strand
CCGTGGCGCGGACGGCTTCAATCAGCTTGTCATGGCGCGGGCGATCCATGATGCATGCCGTGATTTCCGAAACCGGCACGCCTTTGGCCTTGGCAACGGCAGCAATATTTTCAGCAGGCGTCGCATCGAGGTGGATGATGCCTTCCGGGTAGCCAGGTCCGATCGCAATCTTGTCCATGTAGACATCCGGCGCGTAGAGTAGATTGCCGCGCTCGGCAATCGCGATAACGGCCAGCGAATTGGGCAGGTTTTTGGCGCAGATTGTGGTTCCCTCAAGTGGGTCCAGGGCGATATCAAGTTCGTGGCCGGTACCGGTGCCGACTTTTTCGCCGATATAGAGCATCGGCGCCTCGTCGCGCTCGCCTTCGCCAATGACAATGGTGCCATTGATATTGAGCTTGTTTAGTTCGGTGCGCATGGCATCTACCGCGGCCTGATCAGCCGCCATCTCATCGCCGCGCCCACGAAGCCGCGCCGCTGCGACTGCTGCACGCTCGGTCACCCGCACCAGTTCGAGTGTAAGAATGCGGTCGAGGACAGAGTGCGCGTTTTCAGTACCAGCCATGGTCAAAATCCTGAATGAATTGAAAATCTATCCGGACAAGGGCCCGGCAGCGGAAAGTTGGCGATGCTTTGGCAAACAAGCGCGACAACCGCAAGACGCTGGGGAGGATCAAATCGATTGAAGAGAAAAACTACAAACGATTTAATGTCCGCGCGACTGATTTTGAGGAATTTCGCTTGGTCGGGAAACTGCTGAGGACGCCCGCAGAGCGATATTTCGTACTCCCTGAATCACAACTCAACGCAAAAAAGCCCCGTCATTTCTGACGAGGCTTTCCAGCTAAAGCTCAGGTGAAGTCTTACTGGGCAGGAGCCATCGCCTTGCAGCGGCTGGAGACCATGTCGGAGAATGCGATTTTCGCATTTTGAGCTTCGGTGCACGCCTTCATCATCATCGCCTTCTGTTCCGGAGTAGCCTTGCTCATACGCATTGTATAATCGGCTTCATCACGGTCTTTGCCGGTTTCATCCATGAACATGTCGATGAGCGTCGGATCTTCCTTCATGTAACCGGAGAATTGGGTGCGAATATCCAATGCACTGGACTGTGCAAATACACTGGTCGTCAACATCAGAATGCCTGCAGTTGCTACAAGAAACTTCTTCATGATTATCTCCATCATCGCTTTAATTTGTCGTTCAAAGCCGGTCTGTCGACTTGCATTGAGCGTTTTTCACAACAGTACAATGCGCCAAGGCTGTGATGGTTCCAGATTCGGTGCAGTCTATTTTGCTTTTTGACTATTCAAGATTGTGAAACTGGGCCGCAGCATTCCGGTTGGTGTGAAAGACAAAAATCAATCAACTGCCGGATATCAAAGTGTGACGAAACTGACGTCCGTCGTGAGCCGTATTGAATTGTAGATTTAAAATTTGCCCTGAGCCGACATCGGACAAAATCTCTCCATATCTGAGGCGGCCCGACGCCGAAATTCCTGGATCAGATTACCACTTTACCCATAGTGCGCAAAAGCTCAGTGGTAGGTAAGCTAAGTGTCTGTCCAGAAAATTAAAAAATATGGTGCGATTCCTTCAACCTGCCCGCTCAATCCGGATCATCTGCGCGCGATCCACCAGATGTCCATCGGCCTCGATCTGTTCCAAGGCCATGCGGACTGCTGACTCCATTGATTCGTGCGTTATCAGAATGACGGTCTTGGCGTTATCGATAGATACACCCTCCGGATTTCTTTGAACAATGGACTCAAGCGAAATGGAATTGTCAGCCATGCGCTTGGCAATAGCGGCGAAGACGCCGACGCGGTCGTGGACTGTGAGGCGGATGAAATATCCGCCGGCATGGGATTGCATTTTGGCGCGTTTGTAAGGCTTCAGTTCTTTGGCCGGATAGCCAAAAACCGGACCATGCTGGAAACCGGGACGGGATTTGGCGATGTCGGCCAAATCGCCGACGACGGCAGAAGCCGTGGCATTGCCGCCGGCACCGGGGCCGGACATCAACAGTTCGCCAAGAATATCGGTCTCGATGGCAACGGCGTTGATGACACCGTGCACCTGCGCGATGACAGATGATGTCGGCACCATGGTCGGGTGGACGCGCTGCTCAATGCCGGAGTCAGTGCGCTGGGCAACACCGAGCAGCTTGATCCGATAACCAAGTTCGGAAGCTGCCTTGATGTCAGCCTGCGTAATGTTGCTGATGCCTTCAAGGTAGATTTCGTCGGCAGCAATTTTGGTGCCGAAGGCAAGCGCGGTCAAAAGGGAAAGCTTGTGCGCCGTGTCATTGCCTTCGATGTCAAAAGTCGGGTCAGCTTCTGCATAGCCAAGGCGCTGGGCGTCTTTCAGGCACTCTTCAAACGACAGGCCCTCCTGCTCCATGCGGGTCAGGATATAATTGCATGTACCGTTGAGAATGCCGAAGACGCGGTTGACCGAATTGCCTGCAAGCGACTCGCGCATCACTTTGATGACCGGAATGCCGCCTGCGACAGCAGCTTCAAAATTCAGGAGCAGGCCTTTGTCTTCAGCAATTGTCGCAAGCTCAACACCGAAACCGGCAAGCAGCGCCTTGTTGGCTGTAACCACGTGGCGCCCGGCATTCAGCGCAGCCTTGACGGAAGAGTAAGCAGGCGAATTGCCGCCACCTCCACCCATCAATTCGACGAAAACATCGATATCGGAGCGGGTAGCAAGCTCAACCGGATCATCGAACCAATCAACGCCAATCAGATCAATGCCACGATCAATCGCTCGATTGCGGGCCGATACAGCCCTCACCTCAATCTTGCGGCCGCACTGACGCTCAAGTACCGCAGTGTGGTCGCGCAGCACACGCATGACGGAAACACCAACGGTTCCCAATCCGGCGATCCCGATTTTCAGCGGTGCGGTCATGTCAGTAAATCCTGTAATTTTAAAGGCGGTTAGCGACGGGCGTTGAGTGAAATCACGTTGTGCATGCGCTCATCTGCAGTCGCCATGAACTTTTTGATCGAGCGGGCAGCCTGCCGGATGCGATGTTCATTTTCGACTAGCGCAAGGCGCACGTAATCATCGCCATGTTCACCAAAGCCGATGCCGGGAGCGACAGCAACGTCAGCCTTTTCAATCAGCAGCTTTGAAAATTCAAGTGAACCGAGATGGCGGAACTTTTCCGGAATTGGCGCCCACGCAAACATTGACGCAGGTGGAGGCGGCACATCGAACCCGGCTTTGCCGAAACTGTCCACAAGCACATCACGGCGTTTCTTGTAAATCGAACGTACTTCGGCAATGTCCGAACCATCGCCATTCAAAGCGGCGGTTGCCGCCACCTGAATAGGAGTGAACGCACCATAGTCGAGATAGGACTTCACGCGGGTCAGCGCAGCGATCAGCTTTTCGTTGCCGACCGCAAACCCCATGCGCCAGCCGGGCATGGAGAAAGTCTTCGACATGGACGTAAACTCCACAGCGATGTCGATAGCGCCTGGCACCTGCAAAATCGAAGGCGGCAGCGTGTCGTCGAAATAGATTTCGGAATAAGCCAAATCCGAAAGGATAATGATGTCATGCTTCTTGGCGTAGGCCACGACATCCTTGTAAAAATCAAGCGTGGCGACCATTGCCGTCGGATTCGACGGATATGAGACGATCAGGCAGATTGGCTTAGGAATCGAGTGCTTGACGCCGCGCTCCAGCGCCGGAATGAAATTCTCGTCTGGCTCAACCGGAATGGAGCGGATCACGCCGCCGGCCATGATGAAGCCGAAGGCATGGATTGGATAGGACGGATTCGGGCAAAGGATCACGTCGCCCGGCGCGGTGATCGCCTGCGCCATGTTGGCAAAGCCTTCTTTGGAGCCAAGTGTTGCAACGACCTGCGTATCCGGGTTGAGCTTCACGCCGAAGCGCCGTTCATAATAACCCGCCTGTGCGCGGCGGAGGCCCGGGATACCTTTTGAAGAGGAATAACGGTGGGTGCGCGGATCTTGAACGGCTTCGCACAGCTTGTCGACGATGCCTTGCGGGGTGGGCAAATCAGGGTTTCCCATACCCATATCAATAATGTCGGCTCCCGCAGCCCGCGCGCTGGCTTTCAGACGGTTGACTTGCTCAAACACGTATGGCGGCAGACGGCGGACTTTGTGGAATTCTTCCATTGATAAGGGCTCCAGGATTTGCGCGGCGTATACACGCATTGGTCAGGATCGTCGATAGAAATTGGCACTAAACACGAACGCTTACGTGTTACTGCGACGCTTCGATCTGTTTAAGCACTGCTGCGGCATGTGTAGAGCCAAGGCTCTGGAGTTTGCGCAGCCGCGCTATGTATGAGCCGACAGGCTCGCCAGGCTGCCGCTGCGCTGCTTGTTCGGCATAAAGCGTATCGCGCAAATTGGCAGAGTCGGCATCAGACAGCTGATTTGTCTGGCCCTGGGGAACAACATTGATGTTGGGATACGCGCCAGTGTTGATTGGCGCTCCTGAGCGCGGCGGGACGGGCTTAAGCGCGGCGGCATCAGATGGCTGTATTTGCGCCGGCATATTCGCCTGCCCCGATCCGGGGACTGCGTTGTCGATGTTTGCCGATGCACATCCGCAGATGGCTGATCCGAGAATCAACAAAAGGCCGCACTTACCTGCTATGTTCTTTGAGAAGATATGAAAAACTGTCATGACTGCCATGTAAACCAACACTGCCAATTGATAATTGTAAGCCTATCCTGTTCTAGCGATAATATGTCAATAAAACGCCTCCTGGGAGGAATCGGCGCGTGACTGAAAATAAAGACAAAACCATCGGCATGGATCCCAAGCTCCTTGAGCCATTCATCATCAAGGACCCCGATGCTTTTACAGTCAACATGGCTCGCATGGTTGAGGCCGCGGGAATGGCTGCTTCCGCTTGGCTTGCTCCGCGCGAGGGCGGCGAGAAAGCTGAAAATTTTGCTGAACCGATGGTCGACGTGGCCAAAACCCTGTCCAGCGTGACTGAATATTGGCTGTCAGACCCGCGACGCGCACTCGAAGCACAGACGATGCTTTATTCACAGTTTATCGGCGTCTGGTCGAATGCCATTCAGCGCCTCGGCGGGCAACCGGTTGAAGATTTGGTCAAGCCCGACAAGGGCGACAAACGTTTCAATGATGAAGATTGGACGAAGAACGCATTCTTCGATTTTCTGAAGCAGACCTATCTGGTGACTTCCAAATGGGCGGCGGATCTGGTCACGAAATCGGAAGGGATGGACGAGCATACGCGCCAGAAGGCGGCCTTCTACATGCAGTTTGCAACCAACGCGTTTTCGCCGTCAAACTTCGTCCTGACCAATCCAGAACTCTACAAGGAAACGATTGCCTCCAACGGTGAGAACCTCGTGAGCGGCATGAAAATGCTGGCAGAGGATATCACCGCCGGACACGGCGATCTTAAAATCCGGCAAGTCGACGACAAACCGTTCGTCATCGGCGAGAACATCGCCGCGACACCGGGCAAAGTGGTGGCGCGCTCGGCGCTTGCAGAGATTATCCAGTACGCGCCGACAACCGACACTGTTTTCAAACGCCCGCTTCTGATATGCCCGCCATGGATCAACAAATTCTATGTGCTCGATCTGAACCCGGAGAAATCATTCATCCGTTGGGCGGTCGAACAAGGGCACACAGTGTTTGTCATTTCGTGGATCAATCCCGACGAACGGCACGCACTGAAGGACTGGACGGACTACATTCGCGAAGGACTGCAGTTCGGATTGGACACAATCGAGGCTTCCACGGGCGAACGGGAAGTCAATGCGGTGGGGTACTGTGTCGGTGGCACGCTGCTCTCGGGTGCCTTGGCGCTGTTTGCGCGTGAGAACGAACATCGTATCGTTTCCGCGACGTTTTTCACCACACAGGTTGACTTCACATATGCCGGCGATCTCCTTGTTTTCGTTGATGAAGATCAGGTCAAGGCACTTGAGCAATCCATGTATACCAAGGGGTATCTCGAAGGCACGAAAATGGCGACGGCATTCAACATGCTGCGCTCGAACGAGTTGATCTGGTCTTATGTGGTCAACAATTATCTCAAGGGTAAACAGCCAACACCCTTCGATTTGTTGTACTGGAATTCAGATGCAACGCGGATGACGGCGGCGAACCATTCATTTTATCTGCGCGAATGCTATCTCAACAATTCTCTGACAAAAGACCTGATGGTGCTGGGCAAGGACCCAGTCCATCTTCAGGACGTAAAAATACCATTGCTGACGATCGCCACCCGCGAAGACCATATTGCACCGGCGAAATCCGTGTTCCACGGCTGCCGTTTCTTTGGCGTGGAGCCGACGTTCGTTTTGGCAGGTTCCGGCCACATTGCCGGCATCGTCAATCCGCCGAACAAGCAGAAATATCAGTATTGGACCGGCGGCAAGGCGGAAGGCGACCTTCAAACCTGGCTGGAAACGGCGACCGAGCATCCCGGCTCCTGGTGGCCATACTGGAATCAATGGCTGAAAGATATCAACGCGGACATGGTGGACGCACGTGTGCCGGGCGGCGGTGTGATAGAGCCGCTATGCGACGCGCCGGGGACCTATGTGAAAGAGCGCATCTGACGCAAGGGCAGTTGATAACCCTCGCTTAATCACGCTTTCGCCGCATTCCGGCGATACCGAAAATCTTGCGATTGCAGCGCAAATCGCATAGACCAACAACCAATATTCCGCCCCTGCATGTCAGTGGCCAATTAAACAACCCACCGGCCATACGCACGGTGGAACAGGGATCGGGTACTGGATTGGACGTGAAATCGCCCAAATTGCTGCGTTTGCGCCATAGGCATATGATGATCCTGCCGATCATCGCGGCGTTTCTTCTTACGTCCTGCACCTCGACTGTTTCGAACATTGATACGGCTGCATCTTCGTTACAGCCCCAATTGCAAGGGCAGCAATCATCTGATCCCGCCAATTTGGCTGATCCGACGTCCGGCAACGGCCCAACGCTGGCGATGAACAATACAACTCCGGTCTCCGACGTGGCTGCTGCTGCAAATGGCACCCAGCCAGGTGAAATCACTGTTGGCGTGGCAAAACCTGCGGACGCAAATGCGTTTGCCGTAGCATCCGCCGAAACCGGCCAAGCCGACATTACCGCTGCGGCCCTAGGCTCCAAGCCGGGCGTTGCAATTAGCCCGCAAGATCCGGCGTTGGCGCAGCCGCAACCGGTTATCACGTCGGCTGAGCCGACAGCAGTCACTGCCAAATTGAAAGCTCCGGAACCCACAAACGAACAGGTGCAACTCGCGAACGCGGCTCCGGCTGTGACGCCTGCGGTGCAAGAGTTGACCAACGCCCGTCCGGCACAGCAGTTTCTGGACGCCGCGCCGCAGGAGCCGGTGAAAAAGCCGCGTAAGACGCTTTTCAGCGCCATGTTTGGTGACACCACGCAAAAGCCGGCCGCCAAGCAAGTAGCCCCGGCGCCTCTGGTTGCCGAAACGCAGTTGGCGCTTGCAGAACCTGCGCCCAAGAAGGCAGCCGCCGCAGCTTTGGCAGACATTGAAACGCCACAGCTTAATCTGGTTGACTCAAACAGTGATTCTCAAAGTTCAATGTCCGTTCCGAACGTCGACAATGGTGACCTGCCGGGCGTGCGCAAAGGCGCACTGTTTGAAATCAAGCGCCGCGATTCGCTGAACACTGATGCAGACATCGACATCAGCGAAACAGACGACGGACCGGTCTTGCTGGCATCAGCCGGCGGACTGGCGCGACTTGCGCCAAATGGTTTGAAGGTGCAGCGCGAAAGCGTCGATGTCGCCTGCCTCAAGCCGCAACTTGTCCGCATGCTCAAGCAAATCGAATCACATTACGGCCGCAGTATCGTCGTCACCTCAGGGTATCGCAGTCCCGGCCATAACCGGCGTGTGCGCGGCGCGAAAAATTCTCTGCATATGTATTGCGCGGCTGCCGATATTGAAATCGATGGCGTCGGCAAATGGGAGTTGGCAAAGTTTGCCCGTTCCATGTCCGGCCGTGGCGGCGTGGGCACATATTGCCATACGGAAGCTGTACATGTGGACATCGGCCCGAACCGCGACTGGAACTGGCGCTGTTCACGACGCGGCTGATGCAAAAATAAAGGCCGGAAAAATTC
>JANMEX010000223.1:0-2619 GCA_031377485.1 Phyllobacteriaceae bacterium | reverse complement strand
TCTTCGTCGTTTCAATATCATTGACACCCCGGGCCACGTTGATTTCACGATTGAAGTCGAGCGCTCGCTTCGGGTTCTTGATGGCGCTGTTGCTCTTCTTGACGCGAACGCCGGTGTTGAACCGCAGACTGAAACTGTGTGGCGTCAAGCTGACAAGTACAACGTGCCGCGCATGGTTTTCGTCAACAAGATGGACAAGATTGGCGCAGACTTCTACCGCTGCGTTGAGATGATCAAGTCACGCCTTGGTGCACGTGCTGCGGTCATGCAGTTGCCAATTGGCGCTGAAAGCGACTTCAAGGGCATTGTCGATCTGATCGAGATGAATGCTCTGGTCTGGCGCGATGAGTCGCTCGGCGCACAGTGGGATGTTGTTGAAATTCCTGACGACCTTAAGGAAAAGGCCGCTCAGTACCGCGATCAGTTGATCGAAGTCGCAGTCGATATGGATGAAGCGGCTATGGAAGCTTATCTGGAGGGCGTAATGCCTGACAATGAGCAACTGCGTGCGCTGATCCGCAAGGGTACAATTACCAGCCAGTTTTATCCGGTTTTCTGTGGTTCTGCATTCAAGAACAAGGGCGTTCAGCCTTTGCTTGACGGTGTTGTTGAGTATCTGCCGTCACCGCTTGATATTCCGTCCATCAAGGGTATCGACCCGAAGACCGAAGCTGAGGTTACCCGCCGCGCTTCCGACGACGAGCCCCTTTCGCTTCTTGCATTCAAGATTATGAACGATCCATTCGTTGGTTCGCTCACGTTCTGCCGCATCTATTCGGGCAAGCTTACCAAGGGTATGGGTCTGGATAATACGGTCAAGGAAAAGAAGGAACGTATCGGCCGCATGCTCCAGATGCACGCAAACGATCGCGTTGATATCGAAGAAGCTTTTGCAGGCGATATCGTTGCTTTGGCCGGCCTGAAGGATACCACGACGGGTGACACGCTATGCGACCCGCTGAAGCCGGTCATTCTTGAACGAATGATTTTCCCTGAGCCGGTTATTCAGATCGCCATTGAGCCGAAGACCAAGGCTGACCAGGAAAAGATGGGCATTGCCCTTCATCGACTGGCCGCTGAGGATCCTTCATTCCGCGTCAAGTCGGATGAAGAATCCGGTCAGACAATTATCGCCGGCATGGGCGAACTTCACTTGGACATCATCGTCGACCGCATGCGTCGCGAGTTCAAGGTAGAGGCTAACGTTGGTGCTCCGCAGGTTGCTTATCGCGAGACCATCACGCGCTCTGCAGAACATGACTATACCCATAAGAAGCAGTCCGGTGGTTCGGGTCAGTTTGCCCGTATCAAGGTTCGTTTTGAGCCTAACACCGAGGGTGAAGACTTCAAATTTGCGTCTGAAATCGTTGGTGGTTCTGTTCCGAAGGAATATGTGCCTGGCGTTCAGAAGGGTATCGACAGCGTGATGGGTTCAGGTCCGTTTGCTGGTTTCCCGATGATTGGTGTGAAGGCGACGCTAATCGATGGCGCTTATCATGACGTTGACTCTTCGGTTCTTGCTTTCGAAATTGCCGGTCGCGCTTGTTTCCGGGAAGCTGCAGCCAAGCTTGGTGTCCAGCTCCTTGAGCCGATCATGAAGGTCGAAGTTGTAACGCCTGAGGATTATGTTGGGTCTGTTATCGGCGATTTGAATGGTCGTCGTGGCCAGATCCAGGGTCAAGAGGCTCGTGGTGTTGCGGTTGTCATCAATTCGATGGTTCCGTTGGCCAACATGTTCAAGTATGTCGATAATCTGCGTTCAATGTCACAGGGCCGTGCCCAGTACACGATGCAGTTTGATCATTACGAACCTGTTCCGACTGTTGTCGCTCAGGAAATCCAGAAGAAATTCGCCTAAGTTCGGGCATAGAGAGAACGGAGAGGTCACATGGCCAAGAGCAAGTTTGAACGCAATAAGCCGCATGTGAACATTGGCACGATTGGTCACGTTGACCACGGCAAGACGTCGTTGACGGCAGCGATCACGAAGTTTTTCGGTGAATACAAGCCGTACGACCAGATTGATGCGGCACCGGAGGAAAAGGCGCGCGGCATTACCATTTCGACGGCACATGTCGAATATGAAACGGTTGCCCGTCACTATGCCCACGTCGATTGCCCGGGTCACGCCGATTATGTGAAGAACAAGATCACCGGCGCTGCGCAGATGGACGGCGGCATTCTGGTTGTTTCGGCTGCCGACGGCCCGATGCCACAGACCCGCGAGCACATTCTGCTTGCCCGTCAGGTCGGCGTTCCGGCGCTGGTCGTGTTCATGAACAAGGTTGATCTTGTTGACGATGCTGAGCTGATCGAACTGGTTGAAATGGAAGTGCGCGAGCTTCTTTCCAAGTACGACTTCCCGGGCGATGACATTCCGATCATCAAGGGTTCGGCTGTTTGCGCTTTGAACGGCACCAACAAGGAAATCGGCGAGGACGCGGTGCGTGCGCTGATGGCCGCTGTTGACGAATACATCCCGACCCCGGCGCGTCCGTTGGATCTGCCGTTCCTGCTGCCGATCGAAGACGTGTTCTCGATCTCGGGCCGCGGCACGGTTGTGACCGGCCGTGTCGAGCGTGGCATTGTCAAGGTTGGCGAAGAAGTCGAAATCGTCGG
>JANMEX010000149.1:0-3808 GCA_031377485.1 Phyllobacteriaceae bacterium | reverse complement strand
AACATTCAGGGCGGCAAGCTCGTATCAGTTGATGTGTTGAAATACCCGTCCGGCAAGAACACGAGCCGTCGCATCAATCGCTACGCCCTGCCGGTCCTTGAACAGGAAGTCGTCAGCGCGCAGAGCACCAATGTCAACCTTGTCTCCGGCGCAACGCTCACAAGCCGCGCCTATCTGCGCTCGCTGAAAAGCGCGATTGCAAAGTCTGCCGGCTGATCATGCTGCAGGAAACACGCATCATCATGGGCATGCCGATTGCGGTCGGCATTGCCGATACATCTGCAACGCAGACCATGTTGGATGATGTGTTTGCCTACTTCACCGCCGTGGATCAACGTTTCAGCACCTACAAGGACGATAGTGAAATCAGCGCTTTGAATGCAGGGCGGATTGGCCCGTCTGACATCAGCGACGAAATGCGCGAAGTGTTTTCGCTGGCTGATAAGACGAAACAACAGAGCGACGGTTATTTTGAAATCCGCAAGGCAAATGGGTCGTTGGATCCGTCCGGCATCGTCAAGGGCTGGGCAATCCGCAACGCGGCGAACCTGATACGCTCGCACGGGTTCGAGAATTTCTTTGTTGATGCGGGCGGCGATATCCAGACCGGCGGCAAGAATGCTGACGGGCATGACTGGCGCACCGGCATTCGCAATCCGTTCAATGAAAACGAGATCATCAAGGCTGTCGCTCTGAACAACAAGGGCATTGCAACGTCCGGCTCATATGTGCGCGGCAGTCATATTTATGATCCGAAAAATCCGGCGGCAAAAATTGACAGCATTGTCAGCCTGACTGTCATTGGTCCGGATGTATTGGAAGCTGACCGCTTTGCCACCGCTGCCTTCGCCATGGGTGAAGACGGCATTTATTTCATCGAGGAAATGGCTGGCCTCGAGGGCTACATGGTCAATGCCAAAGGCATTGCAACACAAACAAGCGGCTTTGGAGCATTTGTCATAACATGAACACCCTGATGAAACCGGTCGACGACTTTCTCAACCATGTCACGATGTATCGTCTGGTGCTGTACTATGCGCTGGGCCTTTTGGGCGCGGCATTTGTGTTGGGCTTTTTCGGCCTTGCGCCGGTTGAGCCGGCACAGCTTGCCCTGTCCACCATTGTCATCAGCGCGGTCTGTTATCTCACCAACCGGGCGTTTGCCTATGTCTACCAGATACCGGTGAACACTGAATCCATCTGGATCACCGCCTTCATTCTTGCGCTGATCATGCCGCCGGTTGCGTCTACCGATTTGGCTGGTTTGCAAGGTATTGCGCTTGCCGCATTTGCCGCGATCAGCTCAAAATTTGTCCTGGCGATCGCGCGGCGTCATGTGTTCAACCCGGTTGCCGTCGGCGCTGTTGCTGCCACTTTCATTCTCGACCAGCCGCCGACATGGTGGGTGGCCGGAAATCTTGAACTCATGGCTTTCGTTGTCATCGGCGGCCTTTTAATCGTGCGGAAGATGCAGCGTTTTGAGATGGTCAGCGTGTTCATTCTGGCCAACCTTGCAGCGGCACTTGCGACCACGCAGGCTGAAACATACCTCGAAGGCCTGACGCAGGCAGCGCTTTATTCGCCGGTGTTCTTCGCCGGGTTTGCGATGCTGACCGAGCCCTTGACCGCGCCGCAGAGCCGCAAGTGGCAGTTGGCATTTGCTCTCATTGTCGGGGTACTGTCTTCGCCGGATATTCACTATGGCGACTTTTACGTGACGCCGGAACTGGCGTTTCTGATCGGCAACGTGTTTGCGTTTGTTGTCAGCCAGAAGCGGAAGTTCAAGCTGACGCTGGTGGCGATCGAGAAGACTGCGGCGGGCTGCTATGACTATGTGTTCAACAGCGATCGCAAGCTTGACCATAAGCCGGGCCAGTATATCGACTGGACTTTGGGGATGCGCGACACGGATGATCGCGGCAACCGGCGTCCATTCACCATTGCCTCGGCACCGGAAGAAGGTGTGGTGCGGCTTGGCGTCAAGTTTTACCCGAAGCCAAGCGCTTTCAAGCGTGCGCTTTTGAACATGAAGCCCGGCGATGTGATTTACGCTTCGCATACGGCCGGCGAGTTTATTTTGCCGGAAGACCGAAGTGAAAAGCTCGCGTTTATCGCTGGTGGCATCGGCGTTACACCGTTCCGCTCAATGGTTCAGGACATGCTGGACCAGCGCGACATGCGCTCGGTGGTCATGCTCTACGGCAACAACAAGGTGGACGAGATCGCCTACACGGACGTGTTCAACCTCGCCGAAACAGAGCTTGGCATCCGCACCATCTATGCTGTCAATCAGGATGGCCCGCGCGGAACCAACATGCATCGCGGGTTTATTGACGCAAAACTGATCACCCGCGAAGTGCCGGATTTCCACGAGCGCACATTTTATATTTCCGGCCCGCGCGCCATGGTGACAAAATTTCAGGATGTCCTGAAAGAGCTCGGCGTTTCCCGTTCGCGCATCAAGGTGGATTTCTTTCCCGGCTTTGCGTGATGCGATCTGAAAAATGGCGGCTTGACGCGGCAGCGTTGTTGAGTGTCACCTGATGGAATGCTCGGCTAGGGCCGAGCGGCGATTGATCAGGTAAGTTTTGATGAAGACAGTGTTCTCCCCGCGTCACCACGGCCACTCCGGCCAAGTTGAACTGAACTCCGGCGAGATTGTTCCCGCCTTTGAAAAACCGTCGCGCGCTGAATATGTGCATGAACGGATCAAGGCTGTCGGCCTTGGTGATATTATCGGGCCGGAAGTACATACGCTCGCGACTGCCGCCAAGGTTCACCGCCAGGACTATCTCGATTTTCTCCCAACCGTATGGGAGCGCTGGACAGCGGAAGGGCGCAGCGGGACGGCGCTTCCTTTTTGTTGGCCGACCCGCGGTTTGCGCGGCGACAAGCGACCGGACTTTATCGACGGTTTGCTTGGCTATTATTCGTTCGATGCGGGGGTCGGCATTGTTTCCGGCACCTGGGATGCGATCAAATCATCGCATGATGTGGCGTTGACAGCGGCAGGCCTGCTGAACAGCGGTGAACATTCGGCATTTGCGCTTTGTCGTCCGCCCGGCCACCACGCCGGGGCCGGTTTTATGGGCGGCTATTGCTACATCAACAATGCTGCGGTGGCGGCGCAGCGCTTGCTTGATATGGGTGCGAAACGCGTATCGATTCTCGATGTGGACTATCACCATGGCAATGGCACGCAGGAGATCTTCTATGCGCGCCCCGATGTGCAAGTGATCAATTTCCATGCCGATCCGATGCAGGAGTACCCCTATTTTCTTGGCCATAAGGACGAAACCGGGATGGGATTGGGCGCAGGTTTCAACTTCAATTACCCCATGCCTTTCGACACTGAATTTGAGACGTGGTTCATGGCATTGGAAGATGGCTGCAAAGAGCTGGCCGCCTACAAGCCGGATGTTGTGGTGGTTTCGCTTGGCGTTGACACGTTTGAGAAGGACCCGATCAGCCGGTTCAAGCTGCGCAGCGAGCATTATCCGCTGATTGGCGCGCGCATTGCCGCGCTTGAGCTGCCGACAGTGTTTGTGATGGAGGGCGGGTATGCGGTGGCGGAAATCGGGGTGAATGCGGTTGGTGTTCTGACCGGATTTGAAGGCCGATGATGGATGCATCGCTCAAGCCGGCGACGTCCGGCGTGGTGCAGGCATTGTTAGAAGTGGATTACTTTTGTCAGGCGCATAATCAAATTCACTTCGTTCGCGTAAGCGAGATTGCGGATGGACGCACATGACCGGCTTCAAACGCTCTGACATCAATCTGGGCAACTGGCGCACGCCACCTTATGCGC
>JANMEX010000141.1:0-4406 GCA_031377485.1 Phyllobacteriaceae bacterium | reverse complement strand
GAAAATCCAGCTGGTGAGCAAAATGATGAGGAAATATATCAGTGACATGGCTGCTGCCGGGCCGAGGTCGAACTGGCCAAGCGCGATCTTCACGAGATCAATGGACAAAAGAGTTGTCGAGTTGCCGGGGCCACCGCCGGTCAGCACAACCGGCTCGGTGTAGATGTTGAAACTGTCCATGAAGCGCAGCAGGATGGCGATTGTCAGCACCCGCTTCATCTTGGGAAGCTGGATAAAGCGGAAAATTTTCCAGCTGGACGCGCCGTCAATGCGGGCTGCCTGATAGTAGGCGTCAGGGATGGAAACGAGACCTGCATAGGCTAGAAGCACGACCAGTGACGTCCAGTGCCAGACGTCCATCAGGATCAACGTGAACCATGCATCGCCCGTCTGGCGCGTGTAGTTGTAATCAAAGCCGATCGTATTCAACAGCTTGCCGAGAAGCCCGATATCCGGCAGGGCGAAGATGTTCCACATTGCGCCGACGACATTCCATGGGATGAGCAGCGGCAGGGCCATCAGCACGAGACAGACAGACACCCACGGGCCCTTTTTCGGCATGGTGAGCGCAATGGCTACTCCAAGTGGCACTTCGATGAAAAGGATCGTGAAGGTGAAAAACAGCTGGCGGCCGAGCGAGGCCCAGAAACGGTCGGACTGCAGGATTTGTTCAAACCAGCGCACACCGGACCAGAAGAAGGTGTTGTCTCCAAATGTTTCCTGCATGGAATAGTTGACGACGGTCATCAACGGGATCAGCGCATTGAACGCGACGAGGATGACAACCGGCAGGACGAAGAACCAAGCTTTTTGATTGACGGTCTTGTTCATGGGACTACTCCGCCAGCCAGCCGTTGTCGTAGACTTGGGAATGGGCGGGATCAAAGGCCAGATGTGCCCCTTCCGAAGGGATCTCCGCGTCATTTTCGACCAGCAGTTTGATCGACAGTCCGTCAAGGCGGGTATCTACAATCCTGTTACGGCCCGTGTCAGTCACCTTGGCGACCTGCACCGGCAGACCAGACCTGGCGAAAGACGTAAACTCCGGACGGACGCCGAGCTCAAAACTTCCGTTCCGACTGCCAAGTGCACCGGCATTGCTGACCTCGATCTTGCGACCGTCAACATGCACCTGCCCACCACTGACGTGACAGGGAATAATGTTCATGCCGGGCGAGCCGATAAAATGGCCGACAAATGTGTGATGCGGCTTTTCAAACAGTTCGACCGGAGTGCCGATCTGGACGACCTCGCCGTCTTTCATCACCACGACCTGATCGGCAAATGTCAGCGCCTCCGTCTGATCATGCGTCACATAGATCATCGTGGTACCGAGTTTCTGGTGCAGTTCCTTCAGCTTGGAGCGGAGCAGCCATTTCAGATGAGGGTCGATCACAGTCAGCGGCTCATCGAACATGATTGCGTTGACGTTCTCGCGCACCAACCCCCGGCCAAGTGAAATCTTCTGCTTGCCGTCGGCGGTAAGGCCCGAAGCGCGCTGCTTGAGCATTCCGGTCAGGTCAGTCATCTCGGCGATCGTGCGCACGCGTTTGTCAACCTGCTCTTCCGGCACGCCGCGGTTGCGCAGCGGGAAAGCGAGATTGTCGTAGACGGTCATCGTGTCATAGACGACCGGAAACTGGAAAACCTGCGCAATGTTGCGCGCATCGGTCGGAAGGCGTGTGACATCCTGATCACCGAACAATACCTGGCCGTGGCTCGGTATGAGCAGGCCGGAGATGATGTTGAGCAGCGTGGTCTTGCCGCAACCGGAGGGGCCAAGCAGGGCATAGGCGCCACCATCACGCCATTCAAGATCCAGCCGCTTCAAGGCATAGTCTGCCGGCGTTTGCGGGTTCGGCATGTAGGAGTGACGCAGATCGTTCAGGGTGATTTTTGCCATGACGCCTCACATACCGATCAGCTTGCCATCAGCGGCAAAATAGAAACCATGCGCAACATCCATGTAAAGTTCCGCTTTCTCGCCTGCAAAATATGGATGTATGCCGGCGGTGAGTGACACCCACGAATTGCCCAGCATGTCGAAATGAATGATGCTTTCCGAGCCCGACAATTCAGCGACTTTCACTGAACCGTTGACCTTTACCGATTCACCCGAGGGCTTGGCCGGCGTGACATGGTGCGGACGAATGCCGAAGGTGTAGCGACCATCGGGCAACGAGGTGAGATTTCCCGTTGCATGCCAATTGATCGCGCCGTCGAGCGTGAATTGATTTCCGGTCTTTGTGACTTCCGCGACATTTATCGGCGGCTCGGAAAATACCCGTGCCGTGGTGAGATCGCGCGGCCGCCTATAGATATCGCCAGTCGGGCCGAACTGGGTGACACGCCCTTCCTGCATGGCCGCCGTGTTGCCGCCAAACAGCAGCGCCTCGGTTGGTTCTGTTGTTGCATAAACAACAATGCAATCGCGGTCATGGAACAACCGCGGCAGTTCTTCGCGCAATTCCTCGCGCAGCTTGAAGTCGAGGTTTGCGAGCGGCTCGTCCAGGAGCACGAGGTCCGCGTCCTTGACCAGCGCCCGCGCCATGGCCGTCCGCTGTTGTTGGCCACCGGACAATTCCGATGGTTTGCGACCCAGCATTGGCGTCAGGCGCAGCAAATCCGCAAATTTGCCCACGCGAGCCTTGATCTCGCTCTCGGGCAGTTTCGCAACACGCAGCGGCGAAGCGATGTTTTCGTAAACGGTGAAATTCGGGTAGTTGATGAATTGCTGATAGACAACCGAGACATTCCGTTTTTGCACCGGTGTGCGCGTGACATCCTTGCCATCGAACCAGATTTCACCTCCAGTCGGCTTCTGAATGCCCGCCATCAGCTGCATCATCGTGGTTTTTCCGGCAAGCGTCGTGCCTAACAATACATTGAACGAACCGCGCTCGAACCGCAGATCCGTGGGGTAAATGTGCATGTCGGCACCAACCCGTTTGGCAACATTTTTCAGTTCCAGCGTCATGAAATGCTACGGTCCCAACTCATTGCAACGGTTTCTTCGGCTACCAGAGTCCGGCTCAAAGCCCGGTTTGATCAGTCAGATGCAGCGGCTTGCAAAACCCGGAGCGTACCTTGGGCACGTGATCACCGGAAGTGCAGGAAATGGCTTCATGTGGCAGTCACAGCGGATTTTCAGTCAGGCTCTGAGACATCAGGGCCCCGGGACAGAATGCACCCGTCCCGGGGCCGTTTAAAGCAAGGGGAGTTCTTGCTTATTTGGCTTCCGACCACTGTTTGATCAGCTCGTCGTAAGCGATGGTCACACCCTGCTCTTTTTCGTTTTCGAGCTTGGCCTTCGGACCATCCGGCTTGCCAAGCCATTCGGCTGCATCCTTGGGCTCATTGAGGCGCGGGCCGCAGCCGCCATAGGTCTTGTTGGCTTCGTCAGCTGCCTGCATGCGGGACATGGTGATGTCCATTTCCTCGGCAAGACGATCCATGGCCTGTTGCGGGGTGAAAGCACCGGAGTTCACGTCACCGATCTGCTGCCACCAGATTTGTGCCAGTTTTGGATAATCCGGCACGTTGATGCCGGTTGGTGACCAACGCACACGATCTGGTGAGCGATAGAACTCGACCAAGCCGCCCAGTTTCGGCGCACGCTCGGTAAAGCTTTCATGACGCACGGTGGAGTCGCGGATGAAGGTCAGGCCAACCTGGCTCTTCTTCACGTCGACTGTCTTGGAAACGGCGAACTGTGCATAAAGCCATGCAGCCTTTGCGCGGTCCGTTGGCGTGGATTTGAGAATTGTCCACGAACCGACGTCCTGATACCCGACCTTCTGGCCTTCTTTCCAGTATGGGCCGTGTGGCGAGGGAGCCATGCGCCAGAGCGGCGTGCCACTGTCATCGACAGTGTTGTTTCCATCGGCTTTCGGCTTGACCATGTCAGCGGTGAAGGCCGTGTACCAGAATATCTGCTGGGCCACATTGCCTTGGCTGAGTGCCGGCAGTGACTGATAGAAGTCATAATCGGCAGCACCTGGAGGGGCAAATTTGCGAAGCCACTCGTCCCACTTGGCAATTGCATAGACTGAAGCAGGGCCATTGGTTTCACCGCCGCGCGAGACTGAGGCGCCGGCCGGGTTGCACGAACCCTTTTCCATGCGGATGCCCCATTCGTCGATCGGGATGCCATTCGGCTCGCCGGCAGACCCGGCACCCGCCATGGATAGCCAGGCGTCAGTCATGCGCCAACCAAGGTCAGGTGCGCGCTTGCCATAGTCCATATGACCATAAATCGGAACGCCATCGATTTCCTTGACGTCGTCGTGGAAGAACTGTGCGATGTCTTCATAAGCAGACCAGTTGACGGGAACACCGAGTTCGTAGCCGTACTTTGCCTTGAATTTTTCCTTCAGTTCCGGCTTGTCGAACCAGTCCTTGCGAAA
>JANMEX010000067.1:0-3324 GCA_031377485.1 Phyllobacteriaceae bacterium | reverse complement strand
TCGCGAAAACCGGCCTGACCGCCCTTCGCTTTCGCTCCGGGCGTTCGTCACTCGAAAAGCCAAATCGTTGGCTTTTCGTTTGACTGCGTCATACCGCTCCTCACCTATACGCTCCGTCCGGCGCGCAAGGACCGTAGTGTCCAAGGGAGAACCCTTGGGTAGAGCCTCCCCGGCCGCAATGCTTCGTCGGCATCGCGGCGGAGGCGCCGGTTCCCTCTCCAATTCAACACGACTCCGGAAGCGTTCCCGTTGGGAGAGACGCGGAGATTATGTGGGAGGGTGCGGGGGTGTGGATAAGTGTGACGTAAACATTTTGCCAGGTGAGGGATTTCAATTGGTTACGCGGGGTTGGCGCGTGGATAGCTCTTCATTACTCACCCCTGACGCAAGGCGGGGGTCGCAGGCGGGCGAGGCCCGTGGCTCGCCTCGGAACTGTGGCGCAGCGAAGCCGTGACGGTTAGGGGGCAATAGAGCGATGCGAAGGCCTGCAGACTAAACTACGCCCTTACAAATCCACCTCATCCACCACATCCTGATCATACCGGCGCGGAGCAGGGCGATCGGATGGTGCGCGACCGATGTCATCTTTCAGCGTGATGAGATCGACGAAATGGTCGCACTGGCGGCGCACGTCGTCGGAGACCATGGGAGGCTGGCTGGTGATGGTCGATACGACCGAGACTTTGCGGCCTTTTCGCTGCAGCGCTTCGATCAGGATACGGAAGTCGCCGTCGCCGGAGAAAATGACGAAATGATCAACGACATCGACAAGGCTCATCGCATCAATGGCGAGTTCCATGTCCATGTTGCCCTTGATCTTGCGGCGGCCCATGGCGTCGGTAAATTCCTTGGCTGGCTTGGTGACCACGCGGTAGCCATTATAATCAAGCCAATCAACCAACGGACGGATGGATGAAAATTCCTGATCTTCAACAAGCGCGGTGTAATAATGCGCACGCAACAAATAGCCCCGCTTCTGGAAGAACTTGAGCATCTTGCGATAGTCAATGTCGAAACCCAAGGCCTTGGATGTGGCGTATAGATTTGCACCGTCGATGAACAAGGCAATCTTCTCGCGCGGATCAAACATCATCGACATATCTCCAATATGATTTTGTTCAAATGTTTTGGGGCAAAGCGATCTGGCAATATTAACCCCGTTATGTTGGCGTAATTCTTAAACTGAAGCACGGAGGTTTCCAACAGGATTCATAAGTTGGGTTTACAAATTCGATACGCACCGGTTTTGCTTGTGTTTTAAGGCTGGCCGCGCTATGGCGCACGCAAATCTCCGCAGATTACCGTTGAAGAAAGGGGCATCCATGGCCCGCGTTACCGTTGAAGATTGCATCGACAAGGTCGACAACCGTTTCGAACTGGTGCTTCTCGCCAGCCATCGTGCCCGTCTTATCTCGCAAGGCGCGCCAATAACCATCGACCGCGACAACGACAAAAACCCTGTCGTGGCGCTGCGCGAAATCGCCGATGAGATGCTCTCACCGGGCGATCTCAAGGAAGACCTGATCCATTCGCTGCAGAAGCATGTCGAAGTCGACGAGCCGGAAGCACCGGCCGCCGTCAAGTCCGATTCCGCTGACGAATTTGTGCCGATGGTGGACGATGACGACAAGGTCACATTTGACCAAATGTCCGAAGACGAACTGCTTTCCGGCATTGAAGGCTTGGTTGCACCGGAAAAGAACGACGATTTCTAAGGTTTAGGGAAGGTTTGATCTTCCTTTCAACTGAATTTCCCGACTACCATGATCGCGCGCCGCAAATCACTGCGGCGCGTGATTTGTTTGGAACAGTGCGTGCGGGGCAAAAACGGCATGATGCGGCAGTATGAGCTTGTTGAGCGTGTGCAGCGCTACAAGCCGGACGCCAATGAGGCTTTGCTGAACAAGGCCTATGTTTATGCCATGCAAAAGCATGGCCACCAAAAGCGCGCCTCCGGCGACCCGTACTTCTCCCACCCGCTCGAAGTCGCCGCCATCCTCACCGACATGCATCTGGACGAATCGACTGTTGTCGCGGCGCTGCTGCACGACACGATCGAGGATACGAGCGCCACCCGTGCCGAGATCGACGAAATTTTTGGCTCTGACATCGGCGCACTGGTCGAGGGGCTTACCAAGCTGAAAAAGCTCGACCTCGTGTCGAAAAAAGCAGCGCAAGCTGAAAACTTGCGCAAGCTGCTTCTGGCCGTGGCGGACGATGTGCGCGTGCTTTTGGTCAAGCTCGCCGACCGCCTGCATAACATGCGCACCATCGATCATATGCCCGAGAGCAAACGGCTGCGGATCGCCGAAGAAACGATGGACATCTACGCGCCGCTGGCCGGGCGCATGGGCATGCAGGACATGCGCGAAGAGCTGGAGGAGTTGGCGTTTCGCCAGATCAATCCGGATGCGTGGAAGACGGTGACAGAGCGGCTTGCAGATCTTGCGCACCGCAATGCCGGTCTCCTAGCGCGCATTGAGAAAGACCTCTCACAACTGTTTGAAAAGAATCACATTAATGCCGACGTCAAAAGCCGACAGAAAAAATCCTGGTCGGTGTTCCGCAAGATGGAATCAAAAGGTCTGTCGTTTGAGCAACTGTCGGACATTTTCGGTTTCCGGGTTCTCGTCGAAAGCCTGGATGATTGCTACCGCGCGCTGGGTGCCATCCACACCACCTGGCAGACCGTGCCGGGCCGGTTCAAGGACTATATCTCGACGCCCAAGCAGAATGACTACCGTTCGATCCACACGACAATTGTCGGTCCCTCGCGCCAGCGAGTCGAGCTGCAAATCCGCACCCGCGCGATGGATGACATTGCCGAATATGGCGTCGCAGCGCATTCGCTCTACAAGGACAAGCGCGGACGGCAGGATCCGGAAGCGCAGAAAATGTCGAAGGACAGCCGCGCCTATGCGTGGCTTCGCCAGACCATCGAGCAACTGTCGGAAGGCGACAGCGCCGAAGAGTTTCTTGAGCACACCAAGCTGGAGCTGTTTCAGGATCAGGTGTTTTGCTTCACGCCCAAGGGCCGCCTGATCGCGCTGCCGCGCAGCGCAACACCGATTGATTTTGCCTATGCGGTGCACACCGACATCGGCGATACGTGCGTGGGTGTCAAAATCAACGGCCGCATGATGCCTCTGATGACAGAATTGAAGAATGGCGACGAGGTCGATATCGTCACGTCCACCGCGCAGATACCGCCTGCTGCATGGGAAGCCATCGTCGTCACAGGCAAGGCGCGCTCGGCCATCCGCCGCGCCACGCGGTCAGCAATCCGCAAGCAATATTCCGGCCTTGGCGTGCGCATTCTTGAGC
>JANMEX010000051.1:0-6080 GCA_031377485.1 Phyllobacteriaceae bacterium | reverse complement strand
CTCAATCGGGTTGCGCAGGTCCGGCTTGTCGGAACCATATTTGCGCATCGACACATCATAAGGGATGCGGCGGAAGGACGGACTGACCGGCTTGCCTTGGGCAAACTCCTCAAAAATGCCGCGCATCACCGGCTCCATCGTGCCGAGGATATCCTCCTGCTCGACAAAGCTCATTTCCAGGTCGAGCTGGTAGAATTCGCCCGGAAGGCGGTCGGCGCGCGGGTCTTCGTCGCGGAAACACGGCGCAATCTGGAAATAACGATCAAAGCCGGAGATCATCAACAGTTGCTTGTAGATCTGAGGCGCTTGCGGCAGCGCGTAAAATTTGCCTGCATAAATGCGGCTCGGCACCAGAAAGTCGCGCGCACCCTTCGGCGAAGATGCCGTCAAGATCGGCGTTGAGTATTCAGTGAAGCCGACATCGCTCATACGGCGGCGCATGGCGGCGATGATCTGAGTGCGCTTGACGATATTTTTGTGCAACGTTTCGCGGCGTAGATCAAGGAACCGGTATTTCAGCCGGATGTCTTCCGGGTATTCCGGCTCGCCAAATACCGGCAGCGGCAATTCCTTGGCAGCGGACAGAACTTCCAACTCGGTCGCATAGACCTCGATGTCGCCGGTGCCAAGGTTGGCATTCTTGGTCGATTCATCGCGCTCGACCACCTTGCCGTCCACACGGATCACCCATTCGCCGCGGACGGTTTCTGCGGCCTTGAAACAAGGCGAATCCGGATCGACGACGATTTGCGTCAGCCCATAATGGTCGCGCAGATCAATGAACAGAAGCCCGCCATGATCGCGCACACGGTGCACCCAGCCGGACAGGCGAACGGCCTCGCCAGTGTGTTCCTTGCGCAGCGCGGCGCAAGTGTGTGAGCGGTAACGGTGCATGGTCATGACATTATCCCTGATATTTCCATAAGGACCGCGTTTGCGAATCCGGAAGGGGCGGCTTTCGCCACCCTCGTAAATTTCGGGCGGACAAGCGCATTTGAGTGACAAAAAGTCAAGGTGCGGGGTTGGAAATCACTTCGGAAGCGGTGCATTCGTCCAAATAGCGAATGCAAATTTGAACAGTTCAAGTTGCTCGCTGAAAAACGCCCGCGTCGCGGGAAATGAAAAGGCCATGGCCATGCCCAATGCCAAGACAATTTGGAATATGCAAATTATCCTCAATTGCGATCGGAACGGCTCTTTCCGGGTTTTGTGACGCAGTATTTTCTGGGCAGCGATTGCAGCCGGGCTTCCACCAAAAAGTGCCAAGTTCAGCAATGTGCTTTCGCGTATTCTCCATTCTTTCTTGATGGACTTCTGCTTGTCCCACTTGAAAGCAACGAATGTCGCTAGGTTAATCCACACAAGCCAGCATGCAGTATACAGAAAAATGTCCGGGTACTTCATCTTCCGGCCTTCTAAAAATGACTATATATCAATAACTTGTCACTGATATGATTTCAATTGGCCAATTCGCGCGACAACCGGAATGCGATTTCTTTCTATCGTTTATCCACCGCACCCGCACCTCCCGTATTATTCCCTGGCTCTTTGCAGATGGGTGAGGAACGATTTTGCGTCAGCAAAACAAATTGGTCCAGTGGACCAATTTGAGTGACGCAAGGAGCAGGGTGTGTGGCGATGTCACATACTTAACAAAGTCACAGGCAGGACCACGCACCCTGTTTCCCAACGTTCTTTGACAATAACCAGACGGGAAACCGGGCGTGGCGACGGGAAATTGCGTTTGCCGGGCGGATACACCTATAATTTGCTTACGTGAAAGTAAGAAATCTTTGAGGACATATGAATTTCTGTGAAGACACTTGTTAACGGTTCAGTTATACGGCGCACATGGATCTTATCACCACGACCAAACAACTTGAAGATGCAATCGCCGCTTTTGCAGGCAGCGATTTTGTTGCTGTGGACACCGAATTCATCCGCGAAACCACTTTCTGGCCTGAGCTTTGCCTCATCCAGATGGCGACACCTACGCACTCAGCGCTTGTAGACCCCCTGTCAAAAGAGCTCGATCTTGCGCCATTCTTTGCGTTGATGGCTAATCCATCGGTGACAAAGGTTTTCCATGCCGCGAGGCAAGATATTGAAATTGTACATAAACTGGGTGGCTTGATCCCTGCCCCGCTGTTTGACAGCCAAGTCGCGGCGATGGTTTCGGGTTTTGGCGAATCAATTTCCTACGACCAACTGGTTATGAAAATGTCGGGTGTTCACCTCGACAAGACATCCCGGTTCACCGATTGGCGCCAGCGCCCGCTGACCGACACGCAACTCACTTACGCCTTGGCAGATGTTACCCATCTTGCAGCCATTTACCCGGCACTGAAGAAGAAGCTCGAGGAAGCCGGGCGCACTGAATGGGTCAAGGAAGAGATGGCAACTCTTTCATCGGTTGACACTTACGAGTTGCACCCGGAAGACGCTTGGAAACGCCTTAAGATGCGCGTTCGCAAGCCCATTGAGCTTGTCGTGCTTCAAAAAGTCGCTGCGTGGCGCGAGGTGGAAGCCCGGGAGCGCAACGTGCCGCGTTCGCGCGTCATCAAGGACGACACAATTTACGAGATCGCCCAACAGCAACCCAAAGACAGCCAGGCGCTCGGACGTTTGCGTACGGTGCCTAACGGCTGGGAGCGTTCCAACTCCGGTCAGGACCTGCTTAAGGTTATCGTCGCGGCTGTTGAAACGCCGAAAGACCAATTGCCCAAGCTGCCGCGCCACGTTTCAGCGCCGGAAGGCACAGGAGCGGCGACCGAAATGCTGCGGGTGCTGCTCAAA
This sequence comes from Phyllobacteriaceae bacterium, assembly GCA_031377485.1. Taxonomy (GTDB): domain Bacteria; phylum Pseudomonadota; class Alphaproteobacteria; order Rhizobiales; family Rhizobiaceae; genus JANMEX01. Next base: position 3,284 of record JANMEX010000051.1, on the reverse strand, counting down.
CTCGTCACGGAAGAAAACGGCGTTGCTGCCAAGGTCGTTGCCAATTCCGATGACCTCGACCAGATCGCGTCCAAAGGCGAAACGGCTGATGTCCAGGCCTTGCACGGCTGGCGGCGTGAATTGTTCGGCGAAACGGCACTCAAAATGATTCGCGGTGAAGTTGCACTGAAATTTGAAGACAAGAAGATCGTCGCGATTCCGCTCGGCTAATTTTTCTTCGCTGAACCTACAGCGCAGCGACCATTGTCCGCATCGGCTTTCCTGCAAGCTTCGCAAATTGCTGGAGTCGGCCCTCTGTGCGCTCGCCTGCAAGATCCGCCAAATCCATCGGCACGACAAACAGATAGCCGCCAATGCCATCCGGTACGATCTTGAGGCGCGGAATAACGCCAGGCATTGCCGCCGAATACAAATACACCACGCGCAGCAGCGATCCCAAAAGCTTTGCCCGGTCAAACAGCCGCGGTGGCGCCAGCGCCCGGATTTCATCCGACAGCGCATCATCAATCATGCCCTCGTGCCGGTAGAAATTTGCCAGTGCCATATAGGCCCTGCCCGGATGATCTATCCCCACGAACGCGCCATGTGCGATAATGTTCAAAGATTGCGCACCCCGATAGTCTGGATGAGCCCGCCAGCCTATATCAGCAAGGAGACAGGCGGCGATGCGGAACCGGCTTTCGCTGGCTGTTTCCTCAAGGCCGATGGTCTGCAGCACCTGGCCTGTCCAGTCGGCCAGTTCTTGCGCATGCGCAGGTGAGCGAGAGCGGAGGGTTGCAAGTTCCTCTGCAGCGCAGATCAGCGGGTCCTTAAGCTGCTCTTCGAGCGGCAGCAGCGAATACAGAAAGCCTTCGCGTACCCCGAGCGCAGACATCACAATCGAACGAGGCTGCATTTTCTGGATGACTTCCAGCAAAACCACGGCGCCAAACGACAAAAGCGATTGGCGGTTGCGCGAGACTGTCTCGATGCCGTCAATTTCCGCCGCCTCGCCCTTTGCAACTTTTTTCAGGAAAGGCACAGCGTCAGCCAGCGGTATTTCAAATTCATGCATCACATGCAGCGGATAATGGATCGCGCCCATGTAAAGCTTGGCAAGGTTTCGCCATGTGCCACCGACCGCATAAAACACCCGTCCTTTGCCAGCACTCAAAAGATCGGCCTTGTCGAGATGTTGCTTGGCGAGTTTCTGCGCTTTCGACAGCGAACCACCGGCCATGTCAGACAATCGCAAGCCGCCAAGCGGTAGCGTAATGCCTGTTCCAATCGTGCGGTCGCGCACGTCAACCAGTTCGAGCGAGCCGCCGCCCAGATCACCGGCAATGCCGTCGGGTTGGTAAACCGAGGATATGATACCCATCGCCGAGAAGTATGCTTCTTCCGGACCGGTCAGCACTTTCACCTTGACGCCCAGCAGCCGCTCGGCTTCCGCTATGAACGCTGATCCATTGGCAGCTTCCCGCGCCGCAGCGGTCGCCAGCACATACATGGTTTTGGCACCAGCTTGCGCCGAAAGGGCGCGAAAGCGCTTCAAGGCTGCAAGTGCGCCTTCAACCGCTTTGGCGTTCAGCCTGCCGGTGTCTGCAATCCCTTTGCCAAGGCCACACAGAATTTTCTCGTTGAACAAGACCGTAGGGGCGCGGACCACGCCTTCATAGACCACAAGGCGAACAGAATTCGACCCGATATCAACGACCGAAACCGGTTCGCGGCCAGTCAGCCTGCCTTGCGCTTGTTTGGTCATGCAGCCCTATACGCCTGTTTTATCCTTCTTGCGCTTCGGTCCAAGAAAATCACGCGGAGCAGAATTTTTCAACGATTGGCCACGGCCGGAAAGGCTGGGGTTGGTCATGAAATATTCCTGCGCGTTGAAAGCTTCCTCGTTTTCGGCGCGAACAATCCGTTTGGATGTTCCATCTGGCAAAACGGCGAAACTCTGCTCATTGTCAAGCAGGTTTGCGAGCATGATCTGCGAAAGGACCTGTTGATGCACAGTCGGGTTGGTCAGCGGTACCAAAACCTCGACCCGTCGATCCAGGTTTCGGGTCATCAAATCGGCCGAACCTATGTAAACCAGAGCATTGTCCGAGGGCAGTCCGCCACCGTTTCCAAAGCAATAGATACGGCTGTGTTCCAGAAAGCGTCCGATGATCGACTTGACGCGAATGCGGTCGGAAAGACCTGCCACCTGTGGCCGCAGGCAGCAGACACCGCGGCAGACGATGTCAATCTCAACACCGGCGCTGCTGGCGGCATAGAGCGCGTCAATAATTTGCGGATCGACCAGCGAATTCATCTTCAGCCAGATTTGCGCCGGTCGCCCCGCCCGAGCGTGCTCCGCTTCCTCGCCAATATGCTGCAGCATGCGCTTGCGCAGCGAGTAGGGCGAGAAGGCAATCTTCATTTCACCTGCAGGCTCAGCATAGCCTGTGATGAAGTTGAAGATTTGCGCCACGTCATGAGCGATCACCGGATCATCGGTGAAGCAGGACAGATCGGTGTAAATCTTGGCGGTGTTCGGGTGATAATTCCCCGTGCCGATGTGTACATAGTTGCGCAATCGCCCCTCTTCGCGGCGCACGACGAGCGACAGTTTGGCATGGGTTTTCAATTCAATGAAGCCGAACACCACCTGAACGCCAGCCCGCTCCAAATCGCGAGCCCAACGGATGTTGGCCTCTTCATCAAACCGCGCTTTCAATTCGACCAGCGCGGTCACCGAAATGCCGGCGTCCGCGGCCTCGATCAGCGCGCGGACAATCGGGCTGTCGTTGGAGGTGCGGTACAGCGTCTGCTTGATCGCCACCACATCCGGATCATGCGCCGCCTGCAACAGATATTGCACCACCACGTCGAAGCTTTCATACGGGTGATGGACGATCAGATCTTTTTCGCGGATCGCGGCGAAACAATCGCCACCATGGTCGCGGATGCGCTCAGGGAAACGCGGCGTATACGGCACGAATTTCAACGCTGGCCGGTCGAGCGAGACGATTTCCGAAAGCGTGGAAAGTGCCAAAAAGCCCTGCAAAACCACAACACGCGATTCCGGCACGGCAAGCTCAGCGGCCACGAAATTACGCAACGCTTCGGGCATATCGCTGTCAAACTCAATGCGGATCACTGACCCGCGCCGACGCCGTTTCAGCGCTGTTTCGAACAGACGTACAAGGTCTTCCGCTTCTTCTTCGACTTCGATGTCGGAGTCACGGATAATGCGGAATGTGCCTGCCCCGCGCACCGAGTAGCCGGGAAACAGTTTTCCGATGTGCAGGGAAACAACA
>JANMEX010000012.1:0-14341 GCA_031377485.1 Phyllobacteriaceae bacterium | reverse complement strand
ATCATTGACCAGGAACGCAGTGCAGGGGCTGTGCATCTCGGGCAGCTCAATGCTTGGGTCGGCAAAGACGCTAAACTGATTGTGTTCGTCATGAATTCCGGCGGCAAGCTTGTGCGGCAGGAAGTGCATGTAGAGGTCAAGGGCGAGGCTTCCGATTTCAAGTTGCGCGGCATCAATCTGGTTGGCGGCGATGCCCATATTGACGTTACTATGACGCTTACCCATGAAGTGCCAAACACCACGTCCACGGAAGTGGTTCGCAACGTCGTGACCGGTCGTGGCCATGGCGTCTTTCAGGGGCAGATCAAGGTTTTCCCCGGCGCACAAAAGACTGACGCCAAGATGGCTTGCAATACGCTGCTGCTGTCAGATGAAGGCGAGTTTTCGACAAAGCCGGAACTCGAGATTTTTGCAGACGATGTGCAGTGCGGCCATGGCGCTACGGTGCGCGAGGTGGAGCCGCAGCATCTGTTTTATCTGATGGCGCGCGGCATTCCCGAAGCGCAGGCGAGGGGCCTTTTGGTCAAGGCATTTGTCGCCGAGATCATTGAGGAGCTTGAGGACGAAGCACTTGTGGAAGCACTTGAGGCAAGGTTGCAGGATTGGCTTGAAAAGAACGCATGATGAATAATAACAATGGGTTGCCATATAACGTTGAAGCTGTGCGCAAGGATTTTCCAATTCTATCGCGAACGGTATATGGCAAACCGCTTGTCTACCTCGATAATGGCGCTTCGGCGCAAAAGCCTCAGGCTGTGATTGATGCGATGGTCAATTGCCTCAGCCACGACTATGCCAATGTGCATCGCGGTCTTCACTTCCTGTCCAATGCCGCGACCGATGCTTATGAGAACGCCCGCGAAATAGTACGACGGTTTTTGAACGCCGGTAAAATTGAGGAGGTGATTTTCACCAAATCAACAACCGAGGCAATCAATGCAGTTGCCTATGGCTGGGGGATGCCGAACATTGGCGGGGATGACGAGATCGTTTTGTCGATCATGGAACATCATTCCAACATTGTGCCATGGCATTTCATTCGCGAGCGGCAGGGTGCGAAGCTGGTCTGGATTCCAGTGGATGATGACGGTGTCTTGCACATTGAGGATTTCAAAAGGTGTTTGACTGAGCGCACCAAGTTGGTTGCGATTACGCATATGTCTAACGCGCTTGGCACTATTCCGCCGGTCAAGGAGATGATCCGCATCGCCCATGAGCGCGGCATCAAGGTGCTGGTTGATGGAAGCCAGGCAGCCGTTCATTTGCCGGTGGATGTGCGCGATCTCGACGCAGATTTTTATGTAGTGACCGGGCACAAGCTTTACGGCCCGACCGGCATTGGTGTTCTTTATGGCAAAGAGGAATTGCTGAATTCCATGCGGCCGTTTTTAGGTGGCGGTGAGATGATCCGTGATGTGACGATGGAAAACGTTACATATGGCGACGCTCCGCACCGGTTTGAGGCTGGCACACCGCCGATTGCCGAAGCGATCGGGCTAGGCGCGGCGCTGAATTATATGGACAGCATTGGACGTGAACGCATTCTGGTGCACGAAGAGTCGTTGCGAGATTATGCGCACGCGCAGCTTTCCAAAATCAATTCGCTGCACATCTTTGGAAACGCACCCGGCAAGGGCGCAATTGTGTCATTCGAGCTCAAGGGCATTCATGCCCATGATGTGTCCATGGTGATCGACCGTTCAGGTGTCGCGGTGCGGGCCGGCACGCATTGTGCGCAGCCGCTGATGCAGCGCTTCGGCGTGACATCTACCTGCCGTGCCTCATTTGGCATGTACAATACAAAACAAGAAATCGATGTGCTGGCCGAATCTTTGGAAAAGGCCCGCAAGTTTTTCGCGTAAGGAATAGATGTGATGGCTCAAGATGATTTGACTGTGGAAGAGCGGGCGGAAGATGCCATCGTTGCTGCGTCAAGCATTCCGGCTGAGGAACTGGCGCGGCTGACAGACGACATCATCTCGGCGTTGAAGACGGTATACGATCCGGAAATTCCGGCTGACATTTATGAACTTGGACTTATCTACAAGATCGACATTGAAGACGACCGTTCTGTCAAGATCGACATGACACTGACTGCGCCGGGGTGCCCGGTGGCCGGTGAAATGCCGGGCTGGGTGGAGAATGCCGTCAGTTCGGTTGAAGGCGTTTCCGGTGTTGAAGTGAAGATGACATTTGACCCGCCTTGGACTGCTGCACGAATGAGCGAAGAAGCTCAAGTTGCTGTAGGTTGGTACTAGACCTTGCGCCCAACACATTTCTTCACCATTTTAGGGTGACAATCAGAGTCTCCGGGCCTTGAACCCGGTTGATGAGGAGACGGATCGATGGGTCGTTTTGCTGTCATGACCATGACTGATGCTGCTGCCAGCCGCGTGCGCGAGATCATGTCCACCAATCCCCAAGCGCTGGGCATTCGAGTCGGCGTCAAGAAGGGCGGCTGCGCGGGCATGGAGTATGCCATTGAGCTGGCGAGCGAAGTCAAACCGCGCGAGGACATGATAGAACATGGCGGTGCGAAAGTGTTTGTTGCGCCGGAGGCCGTGCTTTATCTTCTGGGCACGCAGATGGATTTTGAAACCACATCTTTGCGAACCGGTTTCACGTTCAACAACCCGAACCAGACTTCCGCCTGCGGCTGCGGCGAGAGCGTTGAGCTGACCCCGGCATCCGCGTCCGCCCTGGGCTGACGCAAATGGATCCGGCGGCGATTGATGAGATATTTCAATCCGTTGGCCCGGTGACAATAAAGCGCATGTTTGGCGGCAAGAGCATTTACGTGCGTGGCACCATCATTGCCATCGAATACAAGGACGAAATCCTCCTGAAGGCGGATGGCGAAACGGCTCCCCGCTTTGCCGAAGCCGGTTCGAGACAATGGACCTTTGAAAACAAGTATGGCAAAGCCGCAGCCATGCCATATTGGTCTATCCCGGAAGACGCTTATGACGATCCGGATGAAATGGCCAAGTGGGCGCTGCTTGCGCTGGAAGCGGGGCTGAGGGCCCGAAAGTAATCAGCCCAGCTTCGGCTCGATCATCATGAATGCCGGAACTTCATCGCCAAAGCCGACCGGGGCAGGGCCGAGGTCGTCACGGTATCGGCGCTGTTCAGGTGGAAGCTTGGCGCGCGCTTCGCGTGCTTCCTCGCGGCGTGATGAATTGTCAGGCCTCGGGTTTTCCTGGCGCTGATTTTCTTGGCGGTGATTTTCCTGGCGCGTATTTTCCGAACGCGAATTGTCCGGACGGCCGTGATCGCGGCGGGCGGGTTGGCGCGTTGGCTGTTCGACCGGAATGAATGCCGGTGCGGTGATTTCCGGCTGGTCGTCTGATACCGTTTCAACCGCTGCAACTTCAGGCTTTGATGCGCTGCGCGTTTTGCGTGGTTTGCGCTCGGATGCTTCCTTATCAGCAGGCTTGGCGGCTTCTTTGACGCCGTCTTTGCCGTCGCGGCGGCCGCGCCCTTTACCTTTGTCGCCAGAACGGCCACGGCGTGGCGCTTCTTCGGCGCTGTCGTCGACAACAAGCGTCGAAAGATCGCCGTCATGCCATTCGATGGTTTCGTTGATCAACTTTTCGATGGCGGAGAGATATTTGGCGTCAGACTTGTCGACTAAAGTGAAGGACTTGCCCGAACGTCCGGCGCGTCCCGTACGGCCAATGCGATGTACGTAATCTTCAGCGTGGATTGGCACATCGAAGTTGAAAACATGTGACACATCTGGAATGTCGAGGCCGCGGGCTGCAACGTCAGAGGCAACGAGAAGCTGAAGTTTTCCATCGCGGAAGTTGGACAGCATGGTCATCCGCGAGCGCTGGTCCATATCACCGTGCAGAGCACCGCAGGAAAACTCGTGACGCGTCAAAGAGCGAAAAAGTTCCGAAACATCAACTTTGCGGTTGCAGAAAATGATGGCGTTTTTGATGTCGGCCTGCTCGGAGACAATCAAATCGCGCAGTGCTGCACGCTTTTGCCAGTCCTTGGAACCGGCCTTTACCAGGCGCTGAACCACAGTCTTTGCGGTCGAGGCGGCCTTTGAGACTTCAACGCGAACTGGCGCTTGCAGGAACTGCTCTGTCAGCTTGGTGATTTCCGGCGGCATGGTGGCCGAGAAAAATAGGGTCTGCCTGTTGAACGGTATCATCTTGCAGATGCGTTCAATGTCCGGAATGAAGCCCATGTCGAGCATGCGGTCAGCTTCGTCGATAACGAGTATTTCGACGCCAGTGAGCAAAAGCTTGCCGCGTTCGAAATGATCGAGCAGGCGACCCGGCGTTGCGATCAATACGTCGACGCCGCGTTCAAGCTTCCGGTTTTGGTCCTCAAACGAAACGCCGCCTATAAGGAGGGCCACGCTAAGCTTGTTGTTGATACCGTACTTGATGAAGTTTTCTTCAACCTGAGCCGCAAGTTCGCGCGTCGGTTCGAGAATAAGAGTGCGTGGCATACAGGCGCGGGCGCGGCCGCGTTCCAGCCGCGTGATCATCGGCAGCACGAATGCGGCCGTTTTGCCAGTGCCGGTCTGCGCGACGCCAAGGACGTCTTTGCCTGCGATGGCGTGCGGTATTGCGCCTGCTTGAATGGGGGTGGGTTCTGTGTAGCCAGCGTCTGTGACAGCGGCGAGGACTTTAGCGGATAGGCCGAGTTCGGCAAATGTGGTCAAGGGGAAATGGATCCGTTTGTGTCAGGTCTTATTGTTGTGCCGGACGGGCCGTGGAAGGCCCAAAGGTTGAACGCAATTTCTGCGCAAAGCGTGCGGTGTGCACTGCTTGGCTTGGCCCTAAGGCCATAAGAACAAAATGTCAACCTTTTCACGCATCTGCGTCAACAGGATGCACTGACGATAAACATATTGATGCCCATCGGACTATCGAAACCAACTCGGTAAACGATCAAATGGTGTACGGTGCTCGATATATAGATATTTACTGCAGCAACGTATCGACGTGCTTTATCCGCCTCGCCTTTGCGCCGTCAGTATCCCAGATCATTTTGCCAGGTATCTTCGAAACCGCTTTGCAAGTCTCTCAAGTCGGGGCGGGCGTCGAAGAATAGCGAGTGGGGCTTCTTGTATTTGAGGCGGTGGAGTAATCTTTTGGGCAAATCCATATTCTATGGCGCTAAACCCTCCATCGTGAATAGCGTCGTTTTTGCCAATTGCTGAGATATAGGCATCGAATATTTTGGCAAAATTACCCGTGTTTTGTCTGGTAAGTTTCGGGTTATGCCGCGAAATGGTGTCCGGGTTCCGGAAATCCACTCCGCTGAAATGCACAAAACGGATTCGTTTGTTTCCTGTCATCGCAATGCCATTTCTGGCAAATGTCACAGGTCTCTGGTCCAAATTCCAATAGGCAAGATTGTATCCCGGATCGCGCAAGACGAGCAGTTTTTCTATGAATGCCGGCGCCAAATTGCAGTATGTCTGGTCACAGGTAATTCCCTGCGCCAAATTGAAGGTACAATCTTCCCGTTTCTTTTGGGCCCACCATCGCAAAAACGAAATGGCCGGCTCTCGGTTTGAAAATGCTGCAAATCCGAGATTGAAGACGCCTGCAAGCAGATAGGTATTATCCGGTGGAAACGCGCCTTTTCCCGCTGGCTTGGTAATATGCGGGGTCAGGATGCAATCATAGCCGTCGTCCAGTGCGGCCGTCACGGCATCAAGCGGTTGCAGCACCAAAATATCGGAATCAAGATAGATTACGGATTTTGCTCCGCGCTTTTTGATGGCATGGAGAATACAAGGTGCCTTCATGGCCGTGGAAAACTCGAAGGCGTTATATCGCTTGGCCATGTCTTCAAAACCGGCAATCCCGATATTTTCGGCGGCGACAAATTCAATTTCGTCAAACGTTGGCAGAATGGCTTGCTGGAATTTGTCCGTTATATAGATCAACAGGCGTGCACCCGGGACCATCGAGCGAAGTGATTGGCCAAGTGTTATCGCATAGCCGATGTAACTGTTCGTACAAACAGTAAGATAAGTGACTTGACTCATATGCTATCAGGCTCCGCGGTTCCGCCTGCCGCAGAACATCGCAGATGCCCGATAGTTTGGCTGCCAATTCTCAGTTTTTTCATCGTTATTTCAAATATCCATTAATAGCGGAATTGCTCAGCCAGTATCCGCTCGTCCCACGAATGGCCTTCGTCAAAAAGCAGCGTCACTGTCGAGGTGTGTGATTGTCGCACGGAGACATGGGTTACCGACTTTACTTCATTGTGGTCTGCAACGGCATTGACCGGGCGTTTCATCGGCTCAAGAATCTCGATGTCGACCACCGAATGGTTAGGCAGTAGTGCACCGCGCCAGCGCCTTGGACGAAACGCACTAACCGGTGTGAGTGCCAAAAGCGGTGCGTCAAGCGGAAGGATTGGACCCTGGGCCGAAAGATTATATGCCGTTGAGCCAGCGGGCGTGGCCAGCATCACCCCATCGCAAATCAACTCATCCAGCCTTTCCTTGCCGTCAACCAGAATGCGCAGCTTTGCTGCTTGATAGGATTGGCGAAGGAGAGACACTTCGTTGATGGCATTGGCTTTGTAAGCTTTGCCACTGGCGTCTTGCGCGACCATCTCCAGCGGTCGAATAGTTTCAGGCGTTGCCCCTTTAATGCGTTCAAGCAGTCCCACATCGCGAAATTCATTCATCAGAAAGCCGACAGAACCACGGTTCATTCCAAAGATGCGTTTGCCAGAATTCATGAAAGCATGGAGCGTCTGCAGCATGAATCCGTCGCCCCCAAGGGCGACGATTACATCGGCGTTTTCAGATTTTTCATTGCCATAGAGTGCAGCCAAGTGTTTTGCCGCTGCTGTGGCTTCTTGAGTTTCGGACGAAATAAAGGCGATTGCGGTGGGCATGCGATGTCTCCGGACTTTCACCGTTAACATGGCGGCAAAACATTACAAATTTCTCGAAGGGTAATGGAAAAACTATTTGCCTGCGCAACTGCCTGTGCTATCGCGTCCGTGGATGCCCTTGTAGCTCAGTTGGTAGAGCACCTGATTTGTAATCAGGGGGTCGCGTGTTCGAATCATGTCGGGGGCACCACTGATTTTGCGCAACCTGTTGAACGGTCTTGGCTAATTCTCAGTTTGAAAATCTGGCATGCATTTTTGCCTGCAATTTATGGGTTCGCAAATCGGAATCGGCCTTCAGGTTACTTAAGACAATTTGGGCGAATTGGTAGTCAGCGCATTTGTAGATTGGCCCGCGCACCGGTTATCGTTCGCATTAATTCTCTTGAACATTGCGCAGTTGATGCGGCTGTGAACAATTGGAACCAGACGCCCGAATTCTTCGCTTGAGCCGCCAAAAGCTGGGTCTGCATTGGCTCAAGTCTCGCACATGGTCGAGAACGGCGTTTTCCGGCTACGTTCAAAACGGCCTTGGCACCACACGTGGCACACATACTGGTATCGGCGCAGCAGAACTTGCCTGCAGCAACAGAAGCGCGATTACCGATTATGTAACTGCCGAACTCCGCCCCAAACACCCGCAGTCCTAGAGGTTCCATCAAATCGGTGCAAATGCAGTGTTGCACTGAAAAGTATGGAAGCCGCGCAAAGATTCGATAGTCAAGGAAGACTGTTGGTGCGCAACAGGAAATCGCAACCTGATGGTCCGGCACCTTCGCGAATTTCCATACAAACTTTGCATGATGTCCTGACACACCCGCAAAAGGGAACCTAATGGTTGCCCTGACGTTAATGCTTTACGCCCGGCTCAAGGAACAATCGATCTCTGGGCTGGAGGTTTAAGGAGCCGAATATGTACACTGCAAAAGATTATGATCAGGCATTGCTTACTCCCGAGAGCATCTTTGCCGATCCGATGGATGTCGTGGAGACAGATTCTTTGACGCCAGAGCAGAAAATGACGGTGCTCAAACGTTGGGAAACGAACGCTACTGACCTCGAGGTTGCTTCAAGTGAGAGCATGACTGGCGGGGCATTATCAAAGCTGGATGACGTTGGAGCAGCAATCGCGGCTCTCATGAAGATTGAGCCAATAGACGAAAATACTGTAGTTCAGGTTGAAGCCAGTCCGTCGACAAAGTCGTCCTGAGCGCCCAACTAACGCATTTCCAAGTTAAAAAAGGCAGGTCTTAAGACCTGCCTTTTGTCTTTGATATTCAACAATCCAAAATCGAACCAGCAGCGCTTTCAAGCTGCAGATCTTTTTCTTTCAATCGGTGTGCCGGCGATTTCGTGTTCACTTTGGTTTATCAAAATCTCTCCGGTGGAATTTGTGCGTAACAGCTTTTCCAGACTTGTCCGGAAGTTGGGGCCAATATCTTCGCGCATCAGTCCGTAAGCTACATTTGCCATCAGAAAACCGAGCTTGTCGCCACAATCAAATGTTGAGCCTTCGAATTTGCAGCCCCAAAATGGCTGGTCGACCATAAGGGCAAGCATTGCATCGGTCAGTTGGATTTCACCGCCAGCCCCGGGGGCTGCAGCTTCAATTTTATCGAAAATCTCTGGCTGCAATATGTAGCGACCGGAAATGATATGATTTGACGGAGCTTGTTCACGCTGCGGCTTTTCGATCATTTCGTTGATGGACATGTCCATGCCGTTTGCTTTGGTAAAACCAACGACGCCATAACGACTGACATCCGCCCAGGGCACTTCTTCGACTGCAACAATGTTGCCCCCGGTCTGGGCATAGACGTCCATCATCTGTTTCAGGCATCCCGGCTGAGATTGCATGACCATATCTGGAAGCAGCAGTGCAAAAGGTTCGTTTCCGATCAAATGCCTCGCACACCACACAGCATGGCCTAACCCTAACGGCTCTTGCTGGCGCGTGAAGCTGGTTTGACCCGCGCTTGGCAGATCATTTTCAAGCAGGGCCAGATCGTCCAACTTTCCTCGTTGGCGCAGGACTGATTCAAGCTCGGTTTGTTTGTCGAAGTGATCCTCAATGGCGCTCTTGTTGCGACCTGTCACAAACACAAAGTGTTCAATGCCAGCTTCCCGTGCTTCGTCAACCGCGAGCTGAATTACCGGACGATCAACAATTGTCAGCATTTCTTTCGGAATTGCTTTTGTCGCAGGCAAAAAACGTGTCCCGAGACCCGCAACGGGGAAAACAGCTTTTCTGATACGCTTTTGCATCTAGCAACTCCCTTGCTTGTTTTTTGTGACTGGAATGACGCGAAGTGGCGGTTGACGTTGCGTCTACCCGTGGTCAAAAACAAAACGCCAAGCAGGCCCTATTGTTCCGAAATCTTCCGTTGAGAGTGGCGAGAGTTTACGTCCAGGCGTCGCAAAAACACTGGTTCGCGGAACATTTGCCGGATGGTGCCAGCTTTCAGACAGACGTTAGATTCAAACCAATTTCGTGTAGCTCGCCGTCGTCGACCATCGAAATTACAAACTCGCCGGCGGACACTATTTCAACGTCGGTTGACTTAAAACTTTCCGATGATGAATTTTTGGAAACGCTGATTTTATATCGCGCAGACTTGAATTGAACGTTGATTTCAAAGCCTGGCCATTCTGCCGGGATACATGGTTTTATGCGAAGTTTGTTGGCTTCACGGGTTACGCCAAGCAGGGCTTCAAGTCCCGCGCGATGCATCCAGCCGGCTGAACCTGTGTACCAGGTCCAGCCACCACGACCAACATGCGGCGCAACGGAGTAGACATCCGCAGCCATGACGTATGGCTCGACACGATATCTGGCTGCCGCTTCGGGGCTGCGTGAATGATTGATCGGATTGAGCATGGAAAACAGTTTCATGGCACGATCTGACTGGCCAAGCTTTGCGTGGGCAAAGATCGACCATATGACGCCATGGGTATATTGGCCGCCATTTTCCCGAATGCCCGGCGGATAGGCTTTCACGTAGCCGGGTTCCTGATTGGAGTTGTCAAAAGGCGGGGTGAACAAAAGCGCCAAGCCATCTTCTTGCCGGACAAGCTGTCTCCAGGATTGTTCCATCGCTGCGAGTGCACGGTCAGCGGACGCGCCTCCGGAAATAACCGCCCATGACTGTGCAATTGCGTCGATGCGGCATTCCTCGCTTTGTGCAGATCCAAGAGGCGTTCCGTCGTCAAAAAATCCGCGCCGATACCATTCGCCGTCCCAACCATGCTGCTCCAGTGATTGGGTCAGATCAGCCACACGTGCTTCCCAATCGGAGGCACGAGCCTGTTCATTGCGATCGTGTGCGATCGGTATGAAAGCTTTCAAGGTCGTCAGCAGGAACCATCCAAGCCAAACGCTTTCACCTTGTCCGCCTTCGCCAACGCGGTTCATGCCGTCATTCCAGTCGCCTGTGCCCATCAGCGGCAAACCGTGCGCCCCTTTAGCCAGGCTATGGTCAAGTGCCCGTGCGCAGTGCTCGAATAGCGTTCCTGTTTCTTCTGACACGGCGGGTATAAAAAACGCGTCGTGGGCTCCGGCTTCTAGATGCTGGCCCTCTACAAACGCCACAGTCTGATCAAGTATGTAACGGTCGCCAGTAAACTTCATGTACTGGTTCACACAGTTGGCAAGCCAAACCATGTCATCGGAAATTCGTGTTCGCACGCCGGCGCCCGTTTCTGGCAGCCACCAATGTTGGAAATCGCCCTCGATAAATTGCCTGCTTGCCGCTCGCAATATCTGTTCGCGGGCAAGTTCCGGATGGCTGTACAAGAGCGAAATTGTATCCTGCAACTGGTCGCGGAACCCGTACGCACCACTGGCTTGATAAAAACCTGATCTTGCCCAAATCCGGCAGGCGAGGGACTGGTAGAGCAGCCAGCCATTCATCAAAATATCAAACGACCTGTCGGGCGTCTTGACCTGTACCGCACCGAGTGTGTCTTGCCAGTATTTCTTGATGTCCGACAGAACTGCATCAGGCTTTGACTGCCTCGTCTGCAAAATAAGCGACTGCGCAGCAGTCTCGCTTTCTGCTGCGCCGAACAAGATCGTCACTTCGCGGGTCTCGCCGGGCTTTAAGGCGACTTTCATTTGCATTGCGGCACAGGGGGGTATGCCCGCACCTGTACGGTTGGAAAGTGGTTCACCTGATGCCAGTGCCATTGGATTGCCAAGATTTCCAAACGGCCCAAGAAACTCTTGCCGGTCGCCGGTCCATGATGATTGGTGCCCAAGCATGTCAACAAACGCAACTTGCCCGCTGGCCTGTATGTTCCATCGATTTTTGGCGAAGAGCGAACCGGTTTTTTCATCGATTGCGGTCGTGATAAAGGGCGCTGTTGCGGCGCGGGGCGGCCCCATGACCAGATCGGCGTAAAAGGTCACAGTCAGGGGCATTGTGAAGGAAGAATGGTTCGTCAGTTTCAGGCGTGAGATTTTGACCGAACCTTCAAGCGGCACAGTTTGCAGAAGTTCAAGATGGAGTTCATCTGTTCGACGCTCAAAAACAGAATATCCAAATCCATGTCGCGCTGTGTGCGTGCCATCGGAAGAATTGAGCGGTTTCAGCGTTGGCGACATCAACATTCCATTGGTGTCATTTCTCACAAAAATGACTTCGCTCGCAGGATTGCTAACCGGATCATTGGTCCATTGAGTCAACTGGTTTTCACGGCTGTTTCCAAACCAGGTGTATCCGGCGCCATCGGCTGCGCATTGGAATCCAAAGTTCTTATTGGAAATGACATTTAGCCAAGGCGCCGGTGTTGTATTGAAAGCACCCAAATGCGTTACATACTCCCGCCCCTCGTCAGAAAAGCCACCGAGTCCGTTGTAAAACTCTTTGCCCTGCGCGCTTTCTTGCCTGGCTTTCACTATCTGCCGCGAAACGCGCATATCGCTGTCCGCATATGGCGCGGGTACCTGATTTTCTGCCATTCTATTCAATTGGCTGGCAAGATTGCCGCGGCGGGCGATCATCACCACACGTGCGATCGCGGGCAGAATGCGCATACTTTCTGCTGGCAGCAAGTCAGCGCGAAGGGTGTAGACATCACCAGATCCTGTGGACGCGCGATCAGGTTTGGATGTGGTGGTTTTACGCACCAATGCCTCGATCGAAACCTGCAGGTCTTGCGTGTAAGAGGACATTCGATCGTTGAGAATAACGATGTCCACGGCAAGCCGCTTGGTCTTCCAATACTCAAACGCACGCAGGACATCGTGTACCAAATCAATGTGTTCGATGTCGTCAATACGCACAAGCAAGATCGGTCTGTCGCCGGAAATGCCGTGCGGCCAGAGCGAAGATTGGGGACCAATATTGTCCTGCAGAAACTTTGAAGAAGGGCGTAGTGCCGAACTTGCATAAATCAGATATCCTGCAAGCTCTTGGTACGTATGAGCTTCTTCATGATTGATGGACAAATGTCGCAATTGAATCTGCGCCTGTGTCCACGCCATCGTCAGCGCGCGCTCATATGCTGCCTCTTGGCGATGCCGGTCAACAAGGTCGAGGATTTCTTGCCGCGACGATGCGGCGACCGTCCAAAGTGTGCATTTCGCTTTCCGTCCGGCAGGTATCCTTAGACGTAGCCTAAAAGAAAAAATTGGGTCCAGCACTGCGCCAACTGTACCTGTGAGTGATTGACCCGTCTTCAGCATGTGCGGATTTCGGCGGCCGTTGCCCATGCCAACGAACTTGGAGCGGTCGGTTTCATACTCCAGTTCGCCGATTTTAGAGCCTTCCCATACCAAAAACTGGGCCATCCAGACTTCAGGTTCTGAGGGAGAACGTTTGCGCCG
This sequence comes from Phyllobacteriaceae bacterium, assembly GCA_031377485.1. Classification (GTDB taxonomy): domain Bacteria; phylum Pseudomonadota; class Alphaproteobacteria; order Rhizobiales; family Rhizobiaceae; genus JANMEX01. Next base: position 1,632 of record JANMEX010000012.1, on the reverse strand, counting down.
CGTTGCAATCAGCGTTTCAATCTCGGGTACGAATTCCGTTTCGACAAACATCTTGGAAAAAGCCGGGTGTGCATTGTCTGAGGCCCGCGGGGCAAGCACCAATTCTGCATACGATGTCAATTCAATATCGCGCGAAGACAGCGCCGTGTTTGTTATCATCAAGCACCGGGCTTCTGCGTCGTCCTCTGGTGAAACCAAACATTCAAGCGTGGTTTTGAATGTTCCGTCCGTCCGCGATATTTCTGCCTTATCCTCAGTGAAGGATGCGTTATAAAGATCGGGTTTGACGCCTGTTGGCATAAAGCCAGCGGACCATTTCTGGTCATTTCTTGGTTCGCGGAAGTAGAAGAAACTTCCCCAATCATCACTGACGCTGTCCTCGCGCCAGCGCGTGAGCGCGATATCCTTCCAGTTGCTGTATCCGCCGCCGGCCGCATTCAGCATGACAGTATAAGTGCCGTTTGACATCATGTGGGAGACCGGCACGCCGAGTTCGCGAAATGAAACACGCCGAACCGTTGGTACAAGCGTCCCTATTTCGCTTTTTGCGACGCGCCCTTCGGCACGAGCCAAGGTGATTGGAACGTCACGAGGAGCACGTTCCTGAAGCAGCAATTCTGTTGCGCGCACCATAGGCTCAGCATGAAAACGATCACGCATTTGGCCGTCTTTTACAGTGTTCAAAACGGCAGTAATCGTCATGCCTTGATGGTGGGCAAAATACGCTCGTACAATTGCAGCAGTCTCTCCCACCTGGAGGCGGGAAGGCGTGAAATCGAGTGCTTCATAAAAGCCATAATCGCCTTGCGCGCCAAGCGTAGAAAGGCGCGCATAATTTTTCGCGGCCTGTTTGGGCGAGATCATTGAAGCCAGACCCGAAGCATAAGGCGCGATCACAAGATTCTCAGAAAGTCCGCGCTTGAGGCCCAGCCCTGGAATTCCGAAGTTGGAATATTGATAGGTGAATTCCATATCGCGCGCGTTGAATGCAGATTCGGAAACACCCCAGGGAATATTGAAACTGTTGGCATAGTCGATTTGCCTGCGGACGATCAGTCTGGTTGTCTGATCGAGCAGGCTACCGATTGGCGCACGCATGACCAATGATGGCATGAGGTATTCAAACATTGACCCGGACCAGGAAACGAGGGTTGCGCCGCCCTTGACTGCAGTCACCGTTCTGCCCAGCCTAAACCAGTGTCGCGTGCGCAAGTCGCCTTTGGCGATCGCAAAGAAACTTCCAAGTCGCGCCTCGGACGCAAGCATATCGTAGCAGCTTTCGTCGCGCATCGCTTCTGGTACGCGAAATCCGATTGCGAAGAGTAGCCGTTGCGGATCAAGCAGAAATCCGAACTCCATTTGCATCGCAAGGGCTCGGGCCTCAACCGCCAGTTTTTCAAGTCGTTGGCGCTGACTGACCAATACACTGTGCTCAGATGTGCCATCTCTGAAATGCGTTTCGATGGTTTCACGCAACGTGGTCGCCCATGAGCGCAATTGCACGCCAGCAGGTGTTTTCAACGCATTTGCGATGTCGGTCACAATCGAATGGATACCTGTTGCCTGTACGGCAAACTCGATCATGCGCATTGGCACAAGTTCTGGTGCCTTGCGTGCATTGAATACACTCAC
>JANMEX010000499.1:0-7331 GCA_031377485.1 Phyllobacteriaceae bacterium | reverse complement strand
CGCAAAATAATGTGATTGCCCGCAAGGTGCATCTCGTCTTGAAGAGGTATCTGCATATCAGGCAGACCGTCAGCGGCAGCGACCACCTCACCTTCACATGGCGCGATCACGGGATTTCCAAACACGAAATATTGGCGCGGGTCAGCAGGCATCACGCCATGGGCGCGAACGCCCCACCGATCAATCGCGACGAAATCAACCGCGTAGGACGTGCCCCAATATGGCCGGTGGGCGGCAATGGACTGATCGAGAGCGTCTGCATGGGCATTCATCGCAACTCCTGAGCCGCCGTTTGCGACAAGATAAGTCCCCGGCCCCAAGGGCGACTCCAAGTTCAGTGGAGCGCCATCGGGAATTTTTGTTGCGGCAATGGCAAGGCGCATTTCATTGGCCGCAAAAAGGCCCAAGACTGCAAATCCGACCGCAACAATCCAATGCAACAATTTGCCGGGCCATACCGCTGCCCGTTCGCGCCAAACAAGGCCTGCAATAACGCTGGCCATGAACAAAACACCAAATGCATAAGGCGACCACCACGGCGGAAAGAGCCACAGACCACTGTGGAGAATTGCTATAATTCCGATGCCGGTCGTGATGGCCTGCATCCAGAAGCCAACCAAGTTACCCTGCGGCGCGAATGCCAACCATGCGATCAACAACAGCGGGACAATGACCTGCAGCAGAAATAAAATCATCATCGCAAATCAACTCTCGTCGAATGGCCGTCCGGGCTGAACAGGAGCCAAGCGGCCATAACGACCAGAATTCCCGTCACCAATGAGTAGGGACGCGATGTTTCAGCAGTCGGGACAATTGAAAGCATGCCTGCGAATGCGTTGAGCGATGTGTGCGCAACAAGAACTGGAATGACGCTTCCAGCTGATCGCAAGAAGAGCCACGAAAACAAAACTGAGCCCGCGATGATGTTGAGCATGAACATGGCAAACGGCATTTGCGATTGTGCAGTGCCCGCCGTGAAGAACCACGGCACGTGCCACAAGCCCCAGATGATGCCAATGACCAAGCTTGCCCAACGCCATCCGATTTTCCTGCCCAGCGCAGGCAGCGCATAACCTCGCCAGCCAAATTCCTCGCCGAGCGGGCCGCCAATCAAGAACACCAGCCCGAAATTTGCGATCGCGAGAGGAATGTGTCCGGCTGCCGGCGAAGTTGGTATTGTGCCTCCAAACGCGGCATAGAGCGCAAGCGCGAGCAGCATCACCAACGGCGCAGCGAAGAAAGCCAGCCAAAGCCATTGCCACCGTGCGCGCCAGTTCAGCGCGCGGGAAAGCCAGTTTCGCAATCCTGCGCGTCCGCTAAAGAATGCGACAACGGCAACAGCGGAAAGGCTCGGTCCGAAGCCGGACGCCATCATCAAACTTGCGCTCAGAACCGGATACAGCGCTTTTGCATGAGCAGCCGCATATCCAAGTCCCCATGACCAGATGAACGCGAGCGCGAAGACGCCGAAAATGGCGGAGATTGACCCGGCGCGCTTTTGCAGCGGTGAAATGCCGTCATGGGATTCCGAGAACGCACTGGCGTCTCGCACGGGGACGCTCATATGTCTGCCGATTGAATTTTTTGCGCAGCAGTTTGCCGGCCTCGCACAGCGTGGAATGCTTCCAACGCAAGGGCGGCGATCAATGCGGCGCCTGCGGCCGGAAGCGCAAAATCTTCGGGGATGCCGAGCTGCAGCGCCGCGGCGAGGCCGACGAGTGACCACAGAAGCGGGATGATTGAAAGCAATGCCACCCGCCTGCCGCGCGCTAGAAGCAGCATCCCGATGGTGAAGATCGTTGTCGGACAAGGCGCCACTCCGAACATCGGCCCCTTCATCAGACCATGACCTGCCCAGACACCCAGGATGGGATAGATCAGCATCGCGTAGATGATGAAAGCAGCGCCTGCTATCGATCTGAAATCCCGCCTGGTCTCAAAGCGCATGGCTTTCGCCGACACAGCGCTGGCTGCCAACAGAACGGCCTGCAGCAAGAAGAAGCCGGCAAAGAGCGTTGCAGCCGGATTGATCGCACTGAAGAACAGGTAGTGGTAGCCAATTGCGTTCATTGCCCACATGATCGCGAGGATTGACGGGATCAGCCGGCGCGTCAGCCGCCACTTCAGCCAAAGAGCCGCTACCGCAGCAAGGCCGAGAATATAAGCAACTATCTGCACCGGCCAGATCGCTGTGTTGTAAGCGGCGAAGACACCGAGAAACTGCTCGATAGTGAAGGGCGCGGTCATGCCAGCACCGCTTCCACAGGCCTGCGCACCGAAAACGGCAGCGCCGGGCCATATCCAAAGCGCATCACAATATCCGGTCGCTGCCCCGGCGTGCCTACCAGCGCAGCAAGTTCCGGCCGCAGACCAGCCACCTCAACAGGCTGGTTGATGAATGCGTGTTTGAGACCAAGGGCGGTGGCTTGCAGCGCAAAGCGCTGGCAGGCGCGGCCAGCCAGAACCCAATGTTCAGGATCGGCCTTCTGGGCAATGAACACGGCTACGCCTGCTGACGACGCCATCTGGCGCGCATACTTATCATTTTCCGCTGCCGCCTTGAAAACGATATCGAGCATGATTGGTCCAAGCCAATCGGGGAGGGCCGGGTTGCCGCTCAAAGCGCTGAACAGACCGTCGCCAGTCTCCATGGCTTGACGGGGACTGAAGCGAAGCCAAGTCTTCAGCTCCCGCATGAAGTCAGGGTCTGCCATTTGCGCGCTATTGCCCGCGATCACGAGATCTCGAACTGTGTTGATTTGCGCGCGCTCGGTTATCAATACCAAATCGACGCCCGGTACCGACGCGGCTACAGCGAGCGCGGTTAGATCACTGGCGCTAACAGGCCTACCGTTAAAGTCGCCACGCGTTGATTGTCGCTTCGGGATCGCATCGAAAAGAGCCGGTTCTCCCCTCGACGCATTGCCGAAGAAGACTGAAACAGCCCCACCATTCAATGGGTTGAAGCTAAGCTCAGCAGACTTACCGAGCATTGCTGTTGCAATCGCCAGGTTCTCGGCTGCGCAGCCCAAACTCGCGAAAAGATGGTGATTGTCCGGATCGACGGCGACAAGGCTTCGGGTCAAGTCGGGGAGGATGTCGATGCCGCTTTGACTGGCCTTGAATTGCCAGGGCTGTGTGTTGTGACTGTTGGCCGCGAGGGTAGCGTAACGGACAAGCTCGCGTGTCTCTGGCGCATCCTTCAGCACAGCCCGCGTCGCTGCAACGGAAGCGTTGTAATCCTCCATCGAGCCCATTCTTTGAAAGATTGAATATGCAGCGCCAGCCCCGGCGAGTGCCACAATACCACTACCTGCAAGAATTGTCCGTCGATTGACCATTGTCCGCCACACGTTTCAGCAACAGCCGAATGACTGGCATGACTGCGACCCAAAATGCTTATAGCAATCGGTCGTCTGCAGTTTCAGGTTCGGAATTTACTCACGCTGAACGGAAGCGTCTTCGAACGAAGAACTTTCCGTCTCGAACGGAAGTTTGTGACGACGATCTCGTTGCCACTGGCTCCTTCCAGATCGCTACTGCCTGAACGAGGGCGAAAATCGTCTTGCCGCTTACCAACCGAGACGTGAGGTGGAGTTAAAAAGGGCAGAGTTGGCCGTGATTGACACCACCCTTGCCACAGGCACCGGCAAGCCCGGCAACGCAATTGTTATCGTTATGGAAGAGGGGTGAGCACATCGCCGCTTCTGATCAGAACTTACCGAAGGTCTCCTACAAGCTCGGGATGGCGATCCAACACTTTGATCATTTGGATTGTCAGCCCGCTTGGCTCAATCAAACCGCCCTCGTACTTATCGAACGCGTTTTCGCCAACTTTGAACACCGCTCCCGCCTCGCGCTGCGACAAGTGGAGTTTAGCCCGAACGCGTTTGATCGTGGCAGGAGTTGGCACCCCCTCGATACTTTCCTTCAATTGGCGCAATGCATCATCCACCGCGCTCATGTCTTTGCCGCCATGCACACCGTCCCCGTCGTCATCGGGATAATATCCAGGCAGATCAACAATGATTTTTTCGCCCTTGTAGAAGACTTCAAACGGACGAATGCCCCTTTTGAGTGTTTCGCCGGTTTCGGGAGAAATCATCATCTCCGGATACAGAATTTCCTTGGCAGCCATTTTCATTTCTCCTTGAACGACATCACGGTAAAGTCCGTGATGACATCGGCCTGGAACTTCACATAAAGCGTCAAACCGCGCTCTGGCACATGGTAGACATCCTGCCAGACGCGATGGTTCGCAAAAGTCGTCATGGATTTGACGAACATTTTTCGCTCCATGCCGGTGATCGTCTCGACAATGGCAACACGATCAAAGCCCAAAGCCGTTACATCACGCAGTGCGGATGTCGTGATGGCGAGAGATTCAGTGGATCAGAGCGCAAGCTTGATTGCCTCCAGACCATAGGTCTGCCGCCGCTTTTCGATGAATAGATTTCGCCACCATTATGGTGGCAAATCAAGGGCTGCGAAAGCGCCAGTTCTGCGACTTCGCCCTAACCTTCTAAAAATGGAAAATTAAAAAACAAAACGGGAAAGAAACCCGTTCGCACGGCCGTTTCATCCGGTGCCGGTTGCACTCAATCGCCGTCTTCGCGATCTCGGCCGCTGCTTGCTTCGCAGGGCTGGCCGGAGCAGCCCCGCTTGCGCGCCGGGCAGGGATGCTTGCCGGCAATTGCGCCGGATGAACGGTCCGCGCTTTCCGGAAATTGTCTTCGGGGAAGAAGACAGGTGCCGGAACGATGCATCTTAACCCAATGAAGGAGAAAGACCATGGAATTGAAACTTGTTGACCCGCGTTCGCTGCAGGAAAATCCCGACAAGCTGCGCCGTGCAAAGAGCAATCCGCAATCCGATGCGCTGCTGCTCGCTTCGATCACCGCTGTCGGCATTGTCCAGCCGCCTGTTGTTTATCCGGCGCCTGATGGCGGCAACGGCTTTGTCATCAATTTCGGTCACCGCCGCGTGGCGCAGGCGATTGCAGCAGGACACGAGCAGATACAGGTCATTGTGACAACGAAGGATGATGCCGACCACACCATGGGTGCTCTTGCTGAGAACATCGTCCGCGAGCCGCTCAACCCGGTGGATCAGTGGCGGGCGATTGAACGTTTGGCGGCGCTGGGATGGACGGAAGAGTCCATCGCGATGGCGCTGGCAACACATGTGCGCCAGGTGAAGAAGCTCCGGCTTCTCGCCAATGTCCTTCCCGCCATGCTCGATCAAATGGCCAAGGGCGACATGCCCAATGAGAACCAGTTGCGCACTATTTCAGCGGCAGCACAGGGCGAACAGGCGGAAATCTGGAAGCGCTTCAAACCGAAGAAAGCTTCTCCGCAAGTGTCTTGGCATCAAGTCGCCCATGGTCTTTCAAAACAGCGTATGGAGGCCAAGCACGCGAGCTTCGGCGATGATCTGGCGGCTGCTTACGGCATTATCTGGCAGGACGACCTGTTTGCGCCGGCCGATGAGGATGGCCGTTTCACCATTGAGGTCGAGGCGTTCTTCGGCGCGCAGCGGGAATGGCTGGCGAATAATCTGCCGGAGCGCGGCTCGCTGATCGACTGCGACCAGTGGGGTCAGCCGAAACTGCCGCTCAAGGCCGAGCGCGCCTACGGCAATGCGGATCCCAGCCATCACACGGGCCTGTATCTCGACGAGCGGACAGGTGAGGTGAAGTCCGTCGCCTATAGGCTTCCAGAGACAAGGTCCGCAAAGGTCGCAGCCAATGGCGAAACAGTTGCGGCGTCAGGCCGTGCGCGGCCCGATGTAACCGTCAAGGGCCACGAAATCATCGGTGACTTGCGTACCGATGCTCTACACGAAGCCCTTGCGCGCGCGCCGATTGAGGATGATGCGCTGCTGGCGCTGACTTTGATTTCGTTCGCAAGCCAGAACGTCGGTGTGAACAGTGCTTCGCCGAACAATTATTACAGCGCATCCACGATGGCGAACATGGTCGCGGGATTGGTCAACGGCGATGGAACTCTCAATCTTGAGCGGGACATTTTGCAACAAACGGCACGCTCGCTGTTGCGCCATGTCTTGTCCTGTCAGGTCAACCGCACGAACAGCGGCCTTGCCGCGCGGATTGCTGGTCCGGCGATTGGTGCACACAGTTTCCTGCCCAATATGGGCACGGACGAGTTCTTGTCATGCCTGTCGCGCTCGGCGATAGAAGGCACAGCCAAGTTGGTATCCGTTCCGGTGCAAAAGAAAATGAAAGACACGCGGGCGGCCATGGTCAAGCGCTTTGCCGACACTGAGTTTGTGCATCCGTCAGCCTTGTTCGGATTAAAGCCTGACGAAGTTGCAGGCTGGATTGGCAGCAAGGAGGAGAATTGGTCCGGAGACGAGGCAGCCGATTCCGAAATGACGGATGAGGCGTCGGGCGCAGGGGACTCGGACGCCCCGGTTGACCAATCGACCGAGGAAGCCTCAGCCGAGAGCGGCAACGCCGAAGACGAAGACGTCTACGAGCCCTACGCGGTGGCTGCCGAATAGCGGCTCCCATCATCAACTCCGAACTTATCACCGCCGCCAATCCGAGAGGACTGGTGGCGGTTTTGTTTCCATCAGTCAAACAGGAGGACAATATGCCCGCTCAACACATATTCGACGACACCCCGCTTGGATCGATTATCCGTTATTCGGACGGCAGTCCAAAGCCGCCGGCACGGTTCACCAAGAAACTTGCGCTTTGGGAGCGCAGCAATGGCTCAGGGCGCTTGATCCGCAAGTCGCCGGGCCGCACCGTCGGGAACCATCCGTTTCCGGCCAGCTTCACAGTGCACGAGGGCGACCTGGGCGGCGGCATTGTGCTAATTGTGCTGCACCGCAGTTTCAGTGTCGATACGCGTTTGCGGTTTGAGGTGATCGAAACCCCGGCCCCGGGTTCTGTCCGCGTTCTTGGGCAATACGGCACTGGCACGGAGCTTCTGCACCTTGCCGCCAATCGTGGTGCTGCCACCAGCTGGCTGAAACAGCATCCGCATTCAAACGCTGTGTTTGAGGAAGTCATGGCCGAGGTGCCAAGTCTGCAAGCGGCCTGACCGCCGCGGGTTATGCGCCGAAATGTGCGGGCGGGGCCGCTGAATCGAAATGGCGGCCTCATCGGGATCTGTTCTGTATCTGCCGGGAGGGCCGGGATTTCCTCCTATTCATCGCCCGCGGTTAATTTTGGCAGCGTGGTCTTCTTTCTTAGCCTCACGACACTGCTTTTGAGTGCCATCCAGTTTCTTCAAACGTGGCCGGCCTCTCTCGGACATGCCGGTCTTCCCTTCGGGTGCGGGATTGAAGAACCGGGCAAGCGG
>JANMEX010000497.1:0-5999 GCA_031377485.1 Phyllobacteriaceae bacterium | reverse complement strand
CTACTTCTCCGGTGCTGCGGGTTGATGGTGGCATGACGGCGTCCGATTGGACGATGCAGCGCCTGTCAGACATTCTTGATGCGCCAGTGGACCGGCCGGTGGTCATGGAGACAACTGCACTTGGCGCTGCTTGGCTAGCCGGTTCGCGCGCAGGCGTCTGGCCGAGCCAAGCTGCTTTCACCAAATCCTGGAAAGCGGAAAAGCGGTTTGAACCTGCCATGGATGGCAAGGTTCGCAGCGCCAAGCTCAAATCATGGGCCAAGGCGGTGCAGCGGACGCTTAGCTAGAAATCTTACCTCAACTGGCGGCCAACGGACTGCAACAGCTTGAAATTGTCGTAGCGGCGAGCGTGCCAATCGGTCAATGTGCCACCTGTCGGTTGGTAGACCTGGCCCATTGCGGACATGGCTGCCATGGCGGCTGCCAGATCAGGAAATGCGCTTCCTGCAACGGCGCCAAGCATGGCTGAACCCAACAGAACCGGTTCGTCGGTTTTAGGCGCCGCAACGCGGATGTTTGTGGCATCCGCCAGAATCTGGCGCACCAATTCGCTTTGTGCAGCGCCGCCGCTGACGACGATTGTATCCACGTCGACGCCTTCATCGCGCTGGGCATCGATGATTTGGCGAAGTCCGTAGGCGAGGCCGCAAATGCCGGCGACATAAAGCCGGACAAGGGATCGGACGGATGTGTCCATGTCGAGCCCCGCGATCAGGGCGCGCGTATCGGGATCAGCGAACGGTGCGCGGTTGCCGAGGAATTCCGGCACAACGTGCAGGCCGTCGGCGAGCATGGCAACCTGGCTGTTGCTGGTTGCCAAGTTTGAAGCTTCGCGCGCCAGCCATGCGGTCAATCCCATGCCGTTGGCTTTTGCTGATTTTGCCGCCTCTGGCGATGCAGGATGGAAGCCGACAAGATGATCAATTGCGGCACCGGCCGCTGATTGTCCGGCTTCGTTCAACCATAGGCCCGGCACCATGGCCGAATAGTATGGTCCCCAAACGCCCGGCACGAAGGCCGGTTCGGAAGTGGACGTCATGGTGCAGGCCGACGTGCCAAACACATAGGCGAGGCGTGATGTGGTGGTCCCGTTGGATGCGTCGCTGGCCGCACCGACCGTGCCGATGCCTCCCGCATGGGCGTCGATCAGGCCTGCTGCTACAGGTGTGCCAAGTGGCAGTCCCAAATCTGCTGCTGCCTGGGCTGTGAGGCCGAAACCAAGTGCTGTGCCTGCATCTACAATGTTTGTGCCGATACGCGCAAAGCCTTCGTCGACGAGTTCTGCAAGGCCGATCTGGCGGAAGTAGTTTTCATCCCAGCGTCGCTCGTGGCCAAGGTACGTCCATTTGCAGGTTGTGGTGCATATGGAGCGGTCAGTGCTGCCCGTCGCTCGCCATGTGAGGTAATCTGCAAGGTCAAAAAAGTATCCGGCCTTGGCAAAAATTTCCGGCCGGTTTTCCTTCAGCCAAAGAAGCTTTGGTGTTTCCATTTCCGGCGAAATGCTATTGCCGACATAGCGCAGTACGTCGTGGCCCATGGCGTTGATGCGCTTGGCTTGGTCGAGTGCGCGGTGATCCATCCAGACGATGATGTTGCGCTCGGGAAGCGATGGATCGCCGACGGGCAGGGGTGTGCCATCCTTGTTGACCACGACCAGAGAGCATGTCGCATCAAACCCTATGCCGCCAACGGTCTCCGGTGCCACACCTGCCTTTTCCAAGGCTCCGCGCACGCAAAAGCAGATGGCGCGCCAGATGTCATTGCCGGATTGTTCGACAATGTCGCCTTGTTCATGGAATGTGGCAATGTCTGCCTTGGCGGACCCCAAGAGGTTTCCCGATCGGTCAAAAAGGCCGGCCCGCGCACTGCCCGTGCCGACATCAATTCCAAGATAGGTGTCTGGCTTGCTCATGGCGCTTTCCTAAAACGAGTCCGAAACCGGGTGTGACAGGTGGAGTCTGGTTTGATCAAAGGTCGACGCTGAGCGGCAAGATGACGAGGTCGCGGATGACAACGTTGCGCGGGCGCGTGAGCATGAACTGCACGCAATCCGCTACCTCTTTCGGCTCCATCAAGCTGCCGTTGGCGAGCGCTTCTTCCATCTTTGCCTTCGGCCAATCGGCGAGCAGCGCAGTAACGACGGGTCCGGGAAGCACTGCGCCGATGCGGATGCCATGCTTGGCAACCTGACGTCGGACCGTGTGGACAAATGCCTGGACCGCGTGTTTGGAGGCTGTGTAGATCGGCTCCCAAACGACTGGCACGACGCCGGCAATCGAGCTGGTGACGATGATATCCCCGGTCTTGCGCGCGACCATGTGCGGCAACACGGCGTGGACAGTGCGGAACACGGCATTGATGTTGAGATTGAGCATGCGGTCCCAAGCATCAGGGTCGCCATCCACCACTTCGCCTCCGATGTAGGAGCCGGCGTTGGCATGGAAAATGTCCAGCTGTCCGGCTTTCTCCAAAATCTGCGGCATCATGGTTTCCGTGCTTGCCGGGCTGGAAAGATCAATCACGACAGGGATGGCCTGCGGACCCAGGTCTGCGCAAATATCGCGCAGCCTGTCTTCTGCCCGGTCAACGAGGACCACACGTGCACCTGCGTTGAGTAGGGTCTTGGCGCATTCGAGGCCGATGCCCGATGCGGCACCGGTGATTGCCGCGACTTTACCAGAGAGGTCTTGTGTCATTTGTGTCACCTTGTTTGCCTTATGCACGGCCATGGGAGACACGCGAGCGGCGCGCCAATGAATCGATGATGACTGCGACAGCCAGAACGCCACCGGTGATCATGTATCGAAGCGAAGAGGACAGATCGAGCAGCGTCAAACCGTTGGAGATGGATTGGATGACGATGATGCCGAGCAATGCGGCATAGGCGCTGCCGCGCCCGCCAAACAGGCTTGTGCCGCCGATGACGGCTGCCGCGATGGCGTTCAAGTTGACGTCGCCGGTACCCGCTTGCTGGCTGGAAGAAGCCAAGCGCGCTGCGGCAAGAACGCCGCCCAAGGCTGCGAACGAGGAGCATAGGACGAAAGCGCTGAGGTAAACCTTGCGGACATTGATGCCCGAACGGCGTGCTGCTTCGCGGTTGCCGCCAACAGCTGTCATCGAGCGGCCCCATTGCGTGCGGGTCAACGCGTAATTCATGAAGACCACAAGGCCGACAAACAGCGCAAACATCCAGGGAATGCCGCGATCAATGTTGAGGTAGTAGACGATCAGTTCGAGCGCGACTGTGATTGCGCCAGCCCATACCAGAAGATTGCCACTGGATTGGGTGGAAAGATTTGCCTCCCGCCGCCGTGCCGCAGAGCGAAAGCCGACAAGCAGCATGATGGCTCCCGGGAGTAGCGCCACTGTATGGGACAGCCAATCCGGCATCACCAATGTCTGGCCGAAACTGACCAGCGCAGAACCATAGGGAAGATTGATGGATCCTGTCTTGCCCAAGGTGAACAATTGAAGGCCCAGCAAAGCCAGAAGGCCGGAGAGCGTGGACACAAAGCTTGGCATGCCCAGCTTGTTGAAGAGTGCTGCGTAGATGGAGCCGATGAGTATGCCGCAAGCGATTGCAGCGAGGATTGCAAGCCCGACCGGCCAACCATTGTTGACCCACAGCACACCAAGCAGTGCTGAGGCAAATCCGCTGGTCGAGCCGACGGAAAGATCAATTTCGCCGACTATCAAAACGCAGACGATGCCCAATGAAATGATGCCGACCGTCGAACAATCAAACAGCAAATTGACGAGGTTTGTAGGAGACAGAAAGATTGGATTGAGTGTCGAAAACACGGTCCAGATAATGACAAGGCCTACCACGACTGGGAGTGAGCCGAGATCGCCGGAGCGGACGCGGTCGTAAAATGCGCTGAGTGTGCCGCTTATGCCGCTCGCGTGTTTGACCCGAACGTCGCTGCGGTCAAGCAATGGCTTGCCGGCGCCTGGATTTGGAATGTTGCTCATTGACGTTCCCCTTGCGAGATTTCCTGCTGGGCGCGGCGGCCGGCGCGGCGCGATACGGAATTGTTGGCAGCACCTGTGATGGCACCGACGAGTTCGTGATTGGAGGCATCGGGGGTGAAAACGCCGTTGTTGCGCCCCAGCCGCAAGACAACGATGCGATCGGCAACCGCACGCACGTCTTCCATGTTATGACTGATCATCAGGACGCCAAGACCGCGGTCACGAACGCGCTCGATAAGGTCGAGCACTTCTGCGGTCTGTGCGACACCGAGGGCGGCCGTGGGCTCATCGAGGAGAATCAATTTGGGTTCGAGCAGAAGCGAGCGGGCAATTGCCACGGTCTGACGCTGTCCACCGGAAAGGGACGCCACCACTTCGCGGACGCTTGGAATGCGGGCGGACAATTCGTTGAGCAATGTCCATGCCTTGGTTTCCATGGCCACTTCATCAAGGCGCAGGGGACTGAGCTCACGGCCGAGAAAGATGTTGGCGACAACATCAAGGTTTTCACAGAGCGCCAGGTCCTGGAATACTGTTGCAATGCCGAGGTTCAATGCGGCACTCGGATCGGCAATGGAGACGGGTTTGCCGTTGAATTCCATCGTTCCAGAGGATGGCGCGTGAACACCGGCGAGCACTTTGACCAGCGTGGATTTGCCTGCGCCATTGTCGCCGACCAGAGCCACAACCTCACCGGCGTGGACATCCAGATCGATATCGGTCAGCGCGGATACCGCGCCAAAATTCTTGGAGATGCCGCGCAAACGGAGCACGACTTGTTGTGTGGCATTTGGCTCACGGGATGCATCGGTCATGCGCGGTCAACCCTTTCGGAGTGGTAAAAACAGACTTGTGGAATGGTAAAACTGACTTGGTGACGGTGACCGGCCGCCCGAAGGCGACCGGACTTGTTTGCCGAGAGGCGATTACTTGATGCCGAGCTTTTCGCAGGCGGCAGCATAATCGCCGGTGCAGACGTCTGCGGCTTTCGCGATGCCCTTGTCGAAGATTTCCGCCTTGATATTTTCGGCCGTAATGACGGCTGGAACAAACAACTGCGAGGGTGTGTCGTAGAGGGTTGTTTCTGCTTTCGGGGTTTCGCCCTTGAGCAGTGCAACGGCCACGTTGGCAGCAGCGGCGGCGACGATCTCGCTTGGCTTGGAGATGGTGTTGTACTGATCACCCGAGATGATCAACTGCAGTGCAGCTGTCGTCGCATCATTGCCTGTGACAGGCGGAACGGGGTTCATGCCAGCTGCTTTGAAGGCAGCAATTGCGCCGCCGCCGGTGCCGTCATTGGCAGCCACGACGCCAATGATCTTGGCACCGAAGCGGGTGACCTGGCCGGACGCCCATTCCTGTGCCTTTGGCGGAGCCCAATCCGGCGTGTCGAATTCGGCGAGGATCGGATAGCCGGAAGCATCGAGGCCCTCGTGGATACCCTTCTTGATCAGGCCGGCCGCTGCGTCAGTTGGCGAGCCGTTGATCTGCAGTACGCCGGTATCGCCGCCAGCGGCAACACCTGCTGCCTTGAGATGCGCAACGAGCGAATCTGCAATGGCTTTGCCGATGCCTTGGTTGTCGAAGGATACGTAAAAGTCGGCTTTGCCGGTCGGGATCGGGCGATCATAGGCGATGACCTTGACGCCCTGGCTCTGGGCAATGCCGACGAGCGAAGCAGCTGCAGTTGAGTCGACGGGATCAAGCACGATGACTTTTGCCCCTTGCGTGATTGCCGCGTTGAACTGCTGCTGCTGCTTGGCAACATCGGCGTCCGCGTTCTGGTAAATCACCTTGCAGTCGGCGCAGAGCTTGGCCATTTCGGCAATGAAGCCCGGGGAGTCATGCTCTTCATAGCGTGTTGAGCCTTGGTCGGGCATCAGGAATGCGACAGTTTCGCCAGCGGCGCTGGCTGACAGCGTTGATCCGGCGAGCAGGGACAGGGCAAGTGTCGCCCCGATCGTCAGTTTGCGTGAAAAATGTGTCATTTGGTTTTCTCCGTTTTCAGATGCGGGTGTTCGATGCGA
>JANMEX010000485.1:0-5743 GCA_031377485.1 Phyllobacteriaceae bacterium | reverse complement strand
CGACGCGCCGCTGCGCCTGACCGGATCTTACCGTCAGTTTTTCAGCGATTTCCTTGGCAGATGAGCCTTTATCGCGCCTCACCAAAGGATGGGTGTGTGTGGATAACGGGCGGATCGTCCGGTATCGGGCTTGCTTTGGCGCAGGAACAGGCGCGGCGTGGATACAGGGTGGCGATTTCTGCTCGCAACTATGACCATTTTCATGCCGCATCCAGGGACAACCCTGATCTGGGAAATAACATTTTCGCCTATGCTTGTGATGTAACCAATGAAGAAAACGTCGCGCAAACATTGGCTAAGATCGTGCGCGAACTCGGGCCGGTCGCTTTGGCCGTTTTCAATGCTGGAAACTACATCCCGCTCAATGGCGATGCGCTGAATGCAGATGCGTTTCGCAAGACGTTTGATGTCAATTTCCACGGTGTGATCAACGGGCTTGTCCCGGTTGTTGCCCACATGAATGCCAATGGGCGTGGACAAATTGCAATTACTGGATCGGTCACATCATACGGCGGCCTGCCGACTGCCGCGGCTTACGGTGCATCAAAGGCAGCGTTAAATTCGATGGCGCAAAGCCTGAAATTTGATCTCGACCGGATGAACATCCGCATTCAGGTTTGCAATCCCGGTTTTGTGGTTTCAGAACTGACCAAGAAAAATGATTTTGCCATGCCGGGACTGATGGAAACCGGCGTCGCGGCAAAGCGCTATGCGGACGGGCTTGCCCACGGCGGTTTTGAAATCCGTTATCCGCGCCGGTTGGCATGGCCGTTGCGGCTTGTCAGCATGTTGCCGAATTGGCTGTATTTTCCGCTCATCGCCAAGGCGACCGGTGCAGACAAACCGCTGAAATAAAGCACTTTGCAATTGCCCTGAATTGCCGATAGGTCTTTATTTGCAAAGCCTTGGGAGGGGAAATTGCGAAAAATGCTTTATGCACTGATTGTGCTTTCGGTTGCCGCCGGACTGGCTTTTGTGTTCGGCCCGCGCGTCAAGACAGATACGGTAATCCGATTTGATTCAAAGCTGATCGGCACCGATCCGGAAAGCTATCTGGCAAATTCCGAAGCTGCAGTTGCCGGGATCCATGACAATTTGCAGAAGGAAATCGTCTGGGCATACCCGGCCTCAAAGTCAAAAACGCCGCTTGCAATTGTTTATATCCACGGCTTCTCGGCGTCAAAAAACGAGACGCGTCCGGTGCCTGACAAGGTGGCGGCAGCTTTGGGGGCGAACCTTTTCCTGACGCGCCTCGTCGGCCATGGTCAAGACGGAAATGCGCTTGCCAATGCCTCCGTGAATGACTGGGTGAACGACATGGCCGAAGCTTTGGCCGTCGGCAAGATGATTGGCGAAAAGGTGATCGTGGTCGGTGTTTCCACCGGCGCTGGGCTGGCGACATGGGCGGCCAGTGATGCCACCCTTTCCAAGGACATTGACGGGCTGGTGTTCATTTCGCCGAACTATGGCGTGCAAGCTGGCGGGTCATTCCTGCTCACGATGCCGTTTGGTGAAATGTTGGCAAATCTCATTGTCGGCAAGGAACGAACCTTCGAGACCCACAATGATATGCACAAACGTTTCTGGACGTGGAGCTATCCGACCAAGGCCCTATTGCCGATGGCCGCGCTCACCAAGCTGGCGGCCAATACGCCGGTAGAAACGATCAAGCAGCCGGTGCTGATGATTTATTCCGAGACAGACACGGTCATCCGGCCTGATCTCATCAAATCGATGGCTGCACGCTGGGGCGGCAAAGCGACGTTGACCGCCCTGGCGTCGAATGGTGACCCGTCCAGCCATGTAATCGCCGGAGATGCACTTTCGCCGGCGACGACGGATGAGGTGGCGGGCATGATTGTCGACTGGGTAAAAAGCGCAGGATTATGAAATTTATATTAGCAATCAATAATTTGCAGTGACGATATATTTGTGCAGGTTGGGGAAGGTCCGGTTGGCCTTCAAGAAAAAGGATTCGCCCATGAATAAATATCGCTTCTTCCCCGTCACATTCGCAGCGCTTACATTATTCTTCGTCGGGAGCGCGGGGGCAATTCAAATCGAAAGACCCGTGATTGATGCGCTGAAAATGCCGGTGATCAGCGTCAAGGCAACGTCGCATAAAATGCGCTCTGCCGGGTTTCTCAAGGCCGCGCTAGAAAAGAAGGGCGTGACGGTCAACGCAGCCCGGCGCGAGGGCCAAGTCTATCTGTTTCTTGTTGATTCCGCTGGCACGTCTGCCATTGTTGCCATCGACGGCTACTCCTCTGAAATCATTGGCATCAATATTTTGACTTATGCTGCAGGCGTTGCCGAGCGCGCGGCAAATTCCGCTGGCAAGCATTTCGTCGATTTCACCTATGAATTTGGATACATCGTCGAGCAGAGTGTCTACGAGAGCTACACCGAAGTGACGACGGAAGAATATTCGTCAACTGAGGAATATTCTGAGGTGTCCTATGAGGAATCCGAAGAGGTCACTTATGAAGATGTGACCTATGAGGATTCAGCAACCGAAGATGTGGCGGATCTGGATCAGGGCGATGATGGTGATCAGGCGGGCGACGCCGAGGCCGATGTGCAAGATGACGCCAGCGAACCGGAAGAAGCAACGGCCAGTGATGATGGCGGCGATGACAATGCGACCGACGACAGCGGCGGCGATGATGGCGCAGCTGACGACAGCGGTGGTGATGATAGTGGCGGTGACGACGAAGGCTGATTTGCAGGCGATTGATTTTGAACACGAATTGCAACGAACGGGCATGGAAGTGCCCGTTCGTTTTTTATGTGGGCTGTCTATGTGCCCTAAAAGGCTGTTTTAGCCAATCGATTTGCCGTCTTTCGCGAATGCAAACGCGATCACTGAAAATCCGACGAGTATTGCGTAGATCAGGAAAAGATTGCCAAATGCGCCGCTACCATCCGCATTTCCAGCAAACTTGAGGATCGTGCCGCCTGCAATTTGCATGATGGCAACGCCAATGATGTTGAAAAAATTGATCAGGGTAACGCCCCGACCGAGGAGTTCTGGCGGCAGGAAGCTGCGGCCATGGGCCATTTGGAGGCCATAGGTCATTCCGAACAGGCCAATGGCAGAAAAGACTATGCCTGTGAGCGCGAGCGAATCCGGGGCGGCAAAGGCCAGCCACAAGAGCATCGAAACCTGCACAACATTGCCGATAAAGATGACCCATTTGACGCTGCCGACCAGCTTTTCCAGCGGACCGTATAGAAAGCTGCCAAAGGCCATGGACAAAGCCATGAAGAAGGTAACGTTGCCGATTGAGACCGCATTTGCGCCGAAGGTTTCAGAAAGATATGGACCTGCCCAAAGCCCGCGAATGCCTGCGGGCGGCATGTATGCAAGGATCATGAGCGGGATCATCGGCCACAGAAACGGCATGCGCAAAAGCGTGATGTAGCCGGAATAACCCGAGCCCTTGGTACCCTCAACGCGCGGTTGGCTGTTGGCGAAAGTCCAGACGCCGAAGCCGACGAGGATGGCCACAACGCCAAGCGCCGCGATGGTTGGCCTCCAACCGAAGGCTTCTGCGGCATAGGCCAGTGGCGAAGTGCCCGCGACATTGCCCAACGTACCAAACGCCACAAGCCAGGTGGTAAACATGGCAAACCGCGCAGGCGAGCCGGTCTTGGCAAACTGAAAATAGGACGCCATCAAAACGGGTGAGCAGCCGATGCCGATAAGGCTCATGGCCAAAATGACCACCCAACCGTTTGGAGCAAGCGCAAACAGGAATGCGCCGCCGCCTGCAAACAATGGAAAGATGAGCCCCGCTGTAAAACGGGGACCGCGCCGGTCCAATAGCAGGCCCACGGGAAACTGCATGAAGGCGAACGTCATGAAGAACATGCCGGATGCCAGCCCCAATTCCGGCTTGGTCATGCCAAGTTCTGAGCTCAGGACTGGTGTCAGTACGGCAAGAAAGGCTCGAAAAAACTGCGACATGACATAGGCCAGCGCAAGCACTGCATATCCGGCCATGTCGTCAGTTCCCCTGCATTACGTAAGTGTCGCGCTTCCGGTCAAAAACCGGAAGCCACATTTGCTGAAATCGCCGGCACTAAGCCGCGCGGGATTTGGCGCGGTTCGGGCGGAAGCGGCGCTTCTTCTTTTCAGGGCCGGTTTTGGCGGCGTCGGCCTTGGTCGGGGCGAAAGCCGGATGCAGCTTTGCGGGCTCGATATCGCCCTCTTCGCGGCGACGGTTCTGGAACGCACCGGCAGGCTTGGCAGCAGGCTTTGCATCGCCGCGCGGATTGCCTGCACGCGGTGCCGGACGCGAGTTCGGGCGCGACTGGCCGCGATGGCCAAACGGCTTGCGATCAGCGGCGGCGTCATCCTTGCGGTCCTGCTCGGTGCGCGGCTTGACGGTGAACACCGGCTTGACGACTTCCGGGATCTTGTGGCGGATCAGCTTTTCGACGGCGCGCAGCTTGTCTGCTTCGCCCGGCTCGATCAGCGTGATAGCAATGCCTTCCGCGCCATTGCGAGCGGTGCGGCCGATGCGGTGGACATAGCTGTCCGTATCATCCGGCAGTTCGAAGTTGATCACATGCGTGATGTTCTGCACATCGATGCCGCGGGCGGCGATATCTGTGGCGACGAGGATTTTGTTCTGGCCCGACTTGAAGTCGTTGAGGGCCTTCTGGCGGGCGTTCTGCGACTTGTTGCCATGGATGGCGGCGACGCCGAAACCGTCTTTTTCAAGATGGCGGACAACCGCATCCGCACCGTGCTTGGTGCGGGTGAAGACGATGACGCGTTCCATTTCGGCCTGATTGAGCAGAGCCGAAAGGCAGGCGCGCTTTTCACCGCGCGAGACGTGGATCAGGCTTTCAACAATCGTGGTTACCGTGGTGCCCGGACGGGCAACCTCAACACGGACAGGGCTTTTCATCAGCGACTTG
The DNA here is from genome assembly GCA_031377485.1 of Phyllobacteriaceae bacterium. Classification (GTDB taxonomy): domain Bacteria; phylum Pseudomonadota; class Alphaproteobacteria; order Rhizobiales; family Rhizobiaceae; genus JANMEX01. The sequence goes on along the minus strand of JANMEX010000485.1, from coordinate 814 downwards.
GCAAGGCTTTCGATCTCGTCTGGCATGGTGGCCGAAAACAACGCGGTGCGGCGGTTCGGGTTGGTGGCGGCGGCGATTTTGCGCACGTCGTTGATGAAACCCATGTCGAGCATGCGGTCGGCTTCATCGAGCACCAGGAACTTGGTGTTCTGAAGTTTGACAGCGCCTTCTTTCATCAAGTCGTAAAGACGGCCCGGCGTGGCGATCAGGAAATCAACGCCCGGCATCATCTTCTTGATCTGCGCGAAGCGCGGCATTCCGCCGAGGATCAGGCAAGTAGACAGATGGGTGTTGCGGGCAAACAAGCGGATGCATTCATCGATCTGCACGGCGAGTTCGCGGGTTGGCACGAGGATGAGCGCGCGGGTGCAGTTGTGCTGGCGCTTGTCGCCAAGGGTCATGATTTCACGCAGGATCGGCAGCACGAAGGCTGCAGTCTTGCCGGAACCGGTTTGGGCAACGCCCAAAACATCGCGACCTTCAATCTGCGCCGGGATCGCTTTCATCTGGATTGGCGTTGGCGTGGTGAAGCCATTGGCATCAAGTGTGGCGAGTATCTGGCCGGAAATACCAAGTGCGGCAAAGCCATTAACAGAGGTGGATTCGTTCATTTCAATTGTGGTGTCGTTCAAAACAATCATCTTTCAGCGCAAAAATGCGCTATTGCTGCGAACGGCACGGTTGTGCGGCTCGCGTGGTTCAACGGCTGGACCCATGGATAGGGTCCGGGTGATCCACCTGATTTGCCTTGCGGCGCCTCTGGCGGTTCGCACCTGACCGTCATTTCGGAAAGGAGCGGGAAAGCGCGGAAACG
>JANMEX010000426.1:0-1610 GCA_031377485.1 Phyllobacteriaceae bacterium | reverse complement strand
TTCGCGGCATCATCATCAAGAAACTTGCGCATCTCTTTGGGATGTCTGAAGAAATCGGTTGGACGAATGGCCTCATGCGCTTCCTGCGCGTTCTTTGCCTTGTTGGTAAAGTAGCGCGGCTTTTCGGGAACGTAGCGCTCGCCAAATTCTGCGCCGATCATCTTGCGTGCGCCTTCGATCGCTTCAGGCGCCATCTGCACGCCGTCCGTTCGCATGTAGGTGATGAGGCCGACAGTCTCGCCGCCGATGTCAATGCCTTCATAAAGCTTCTGCGCAATTTGCATTGTGCGGTTCGGCGAATAGCCGAGCTTGCCGGAAGCAGCCTGCTGCAAGGTTGACGTGGTGAAAGGCGGGCCGGAGTTGCGCTTGACCGGTTTGGCTTCCACCGAAAGCGCCTTGTAAGCAGCGCCTTCCAGCATTGTCTTGATCGCACCGGCCTGATCGCCATTGGAGATGTCGAGCTTGCCAAGTTTCTTGCCGTCATAGGCAGTCAGTCTTGCAACATAGTCCTCGCTGCGCGGCGTTGTCAGCGTAGCGGCGATTTGCCAATATTCTTCACGGATGAAGCGCTCGATTTCGGCTTCCCGGTCGCAAACCAGACGCAGCGCTACAGATTGAACACGACCAGCCGAACGCGCGCCCGGCAATTTGCGCCATAACACCGGCGAGAGTGTGAATCCGACCAGATAATCAAGTGCCCGTCGCGCCAGATAGGCTTCAACCAATGGCTGGTCTATTTCGCGCGGGGCGGCCATTGCATCAAGCACAGCCTTTTTGGTGATGGCATTGAACACAACCCGCTTTACCGGTTTGGTTCCGACTGCTTTTTTCTGGCGAAGCACTTCGAGCACATGCCAAGAGATCGCCTCACCTTCGCGATCCGGATCGGTTGCAAGAATAAGCCCGTCTGCCTCTTTGACTGCCTTGGCAATGTCGCTCAGCCGTTTGCCGGCAGGCGCGTCCACTTCCCATGCCATGGCAAAATCTTCGTCCGGCAGCACCGATCCGTCTTTGGCTGGAAGATCGCGAACATGCCCGAACGAGGCGAACACCTTGTAACCGGGACCCAGATATTTGTTGATTGTCTTCGCCTTTGCAGGCGATTCGACGATGACGACATCCATAAATTCTCGCACGCGCCGTTAAAGCGCACGTCCATATCATTTCGTGTGGCGTTGAAATGAACAGTCCATCGCCTTCGGTCAAGGGGTAACCCTCGCATTAACCCGCTTCATCACAAAAACATATCCTAGGTTGCAATGAAAATGTATTGCAATCTATAATATATTGTTTACACATGAGACACCCGAAACGCGCAGGGGCGCATCGGTGGGGCAACGTTTAATTACAGGCGGTTTTTCCGCCACTAAACAAAGGCAACATCCATGAATCAAGCCCGTGAACGCAGGCTGGAAACCCTGAACTTTGTCCAATCCATGCTGCTACAACTCAACCAGATGGTCGCCACCGAACGCTGTGACATGCTCGCATACCTTATCGAAATGGCATATGTCGAATGTGGTGATGCCATCGCGGACGTCCGGCCGAAGCGGCTAGAAATATACAAGAGAAACAGTGCCGCCTGAGTGCCGCTGAAGGCGGCCAGCCAG
>JANMEX010000408.1:0-4048 GCA_031377485.1 Phyllobacteriaceae bacterium | reverse complement strand
CGATCGCAAAACAAAGCACGGCGGGGCTGGTGAGGTTGGAAACAATAAGCGATGAGTCGATCATAACGAAACAGTATTTCTTTAGGTGTAATTAGTGATGGTGTACATGGAGTGTACTTACAACAACAGCGTGGCAGTCATCACATATTTCCATGAGGATGGATAGTTGGCTGGGGCGCCAGGGATCGAACCTGGGAATGGCGGAATCAAAATCCGCTGCCTTACCGCTTGGCTACGCCCCAACTAGGCACGGATGAATCATCCGCGACGGCGAGCCGGTGTATAAGTGTTGGCAGACCGGAAAGCAACGGCAGGAACTGCGGATGTAAGCGCATTTTTCATCCTGAAACGCATTTTACAAACCGCCGATCCTCACTTGCGACCATTTGCCAGAGCCTTGTGCAGCGCGCCGAAGCGCCGGCGGTATTGAACTGGTGTCAATCCGATTTTCTTGCGGAACAACCGCCCGAAAAAGCTGGTGTCCTCATATCCGACAGCGTTGGCAATGCCTTCAAATGGTTGATCCGTACTTTCAAGCATGTGCTTGGCCTCTTCCAGCCGCAGCGCCAGCACATACTCCAGCGGACGCATTCCGGTCGCCTTTGCAAAGCGGCGCACAAATGACCGCTCCGGCAGCCCCGAAAATGCCGCCATCATGGCAACAGGCGCATGCGTTCTGTAATTTTCAGTCAGCCAATCCTGCGATTTTCTGATCGCGGAATCAGATGTTTGACGCAGGCTCATCAACGCGGAAAAGGGTTGCTGGCCAATATCGTGCCATTGCAGCATGAAGATCTTGGCCACCTCCATCGCTTCATTCACTCCGACCAATCGGGCGATAAGATAAAGCGCCAGATCCTGCCAGCTTGAACCGCCGCCCGCCATGATGATGCGCTGTGCCTCGCCGCTCAGCACCAATGACTGGTCAACACGCACTTTCACACCGGGATAATTGTTTGTCAGCGTTGAAACATAACCCCAGTGGATTGTTGCTTCGCAATTGGTCAGAAGCCCGGCCTCGCCAAGCAAGACCGCACCGGAACAGGCAGTCGCCAACAGCGCGCCGCCATCATGCATTTGTTTCAACCAGCCAGCTTCGACGTCAAACTTTCCGGCAACACTCTCACCCGGATTCACAAAAAAATCAGGAATGCACACAACATCTGGAACCGGACATTGCGCCAATTCAAAATCCGGCTTTATCCAAATGCCATTGGCCGCCTGAAATACGGCGTGGTTCTGCGCAACCACGTATGGATACATGCGCTGCTCCCCGGCAACACCGGAAACAATGAACGACCAATCCCGCCCCGCCGCAGAAAAAAGATCAAACATCCCGAAAAGTGCCGAAGCCGTCACTTCAGGAACAGCAAGTATTGCAACGTTTATCCGTCTAGTTTCAGTTTCCATTTTCTTGCGTTGGAGTGGCAGAAATGAACGCGTTTATGCACTTTTGCCTTTAGCAGCATTTCCCATGTCGTTCTAGAGTTCTACCGTGAGCTGGAGGTTTGGACATGCTACATGCAGAATTTGAGAGCAAACTGCGCGGCCAATTGCTTAAACCTGCCGATCCCGGATTTGATGATGCAAGGCGCGTCTGGAACGGCATGATCGACCGTCGCCCGGCACTCATTGTCCGCTGTCGCAATGCAGCCGATGTTATGGCGTCTGTAAATTATGCCCGCGAAAACCGTTTGGTCATCGCGGTGCACAGCGGCGGCCACAATGTTGCGGGCTACGCCGTCTGCGATGGCGGCCTGATGATTGACATGTCGGCCATGAACGGCGTGCGGGTGAATCCAAAGCTGGACCGTGCCTATGTCGAGGGCGGAGCCACATGGGGAGATGTTGATGCCGCCACAACGCCGTTCGGCCACGCCACTCCCGGTGGACTAATATCCGCGACCGGCGTTGCAGGATTATCCCTTTCTGGCGGCATTGGCTGGCTGCGCGGTACTCATGGCCTGAGCTGCGACAACATCATGGCAGCCGATATTGTCACGGCCGATGGCAGGTTGATCCGCGCCAGCGAAACCGAAAATCCGGAACTGTTGTGGGCGCTCAAAGGTGGCGGCGGCAATTTTGGCATCGTCGTCAATTTTGAATTCAAGATACATCCCATTGAGCCGGAATTTATGTTCTGCGCGCCGCTTTACTTAGAGGAACAGGCCAACGAAATATTGCCGAAATGGCGCGACTACATGGAATCTGCGCCTGATGAAGTGACCGGCCTTGCCGAATTTTCAAGCATCCCTGAGGATGAAGCTTACCCCGCAGATACTTGGGGCAAGCGCGTTGTCGCCTTGGCAACTGTTTATGATGGTCCGGCAAGTGATGGCGAGCGGGTGACAATGCCTTTGCGCAAATTCGGCGAACCGCTTTTGGACTTCAGTGGCGCCATGCCGTATCGCACGCTTCAAACCCTTTACGACGCCATTTTCCCCAAAGGTCGCGATCGATGCTATTGGAAATCGATTTACCTGAAAGGACTGGATGATGGTGTCATCAATGACATCACCAAGCTGCTGGCCGATCGTCCATCTGAAATGACCTATGCTTCCATTTGGAAATTCGGCGGCGCCGTCCAACGTGTTGCAGCCGATGCAACAGCGTTTGGCGACCGCTCCATGCCTTACATGTTCAGTCTGGATGCCATCTGGTCCAGCCCCTCTGATGACGCTCCCAATATTTCGTGGGTCAAAGATGCCTGGCAATCAACACAACGCCATTCCACAGGCCGGATGTATTTGAACTTTCCGGGTTTGGGCGAGGGAGAGACTCTGGTGCGTGATGCATTTGGCGCGGATACTTATTCACGGCTGCAGAAAGTCAAACGGACATACGATCCCGAAAACCTCTTCAGCTTGAATCAAAATATTCTGCCTGCTTGATTGGCGAAGGGGATCACCGCGATCCTCTGCGCTGCCACCCGATTTTACCGATATTAGACGCAAGCCGCCAAAAATATTGCGCCTGTTGCCGTCTGGCGGAATGCATTTCCGCACATCTGCCAGTTTTCTGGATATAATTCCTCCACTGCATCAAATAACAGGCTGCTTATCCTGTTTCCACGCTGTCGCTGGTGGTAACTAGACGCCGCATGGCAGACTTTCCGCGCCAGCATTCAGGAAATGACATGAGCGACCGCAATCTCACCCACCTCAAACGGCTTGAAGCCGAGGCCATCCATATTTTCCGCGAGGTTGCGGCAAATTTCGACAAGCCGGTGATGCTCTATTCCATCGGCAAGGATTCGTCCGTGCTGCTGCATCTTGCGATGAAGGCCTTTTATCCGGCCAAGCCTCCGTTTGCGTTCCTGCATGTGGATACGACCTGGAAATTCCGCGAAATGATCGAGTTCCGCGATGAAACCGCAAAGCGCCTTGGCATTGATCTGATTGTTCATATAAATCAGGACGGCGTGCGCGATGGCATTAATCCGTTCGATCATGGTTCGAGTGTCCATACCAACATCATGAAGACCGCGGGCCTTCGCCAGGCGCTCGACAAATACGGCTTTGACGCAGCCTTCGGCGGTGCGCGGCGCGACGAGGAAAAGTCCCGCGCCAAGGAGCGTATTTTCTCGTTCCGCAATTCCAGCCACGGCTGGGACCCGAAGAACCAGCGCCCGGAAATGTGGAAAATCTACAACACCCGCGTTGCCAAGGGTGAATCCATCCGCGTGTTCCCGATCTCCAACTGGACCGAGTTGGACATCTGGCAATATATCTTGCTCGAAGACATCCCGATTGTGCCACTCTATTTCGCCGCACACCGTCCCGTGGTCGAGAGAGACGGCATGCTGATCATGGTCGATGATGACCGGATGAAGCTGCGTGAAAACGAAGTGGTGGAAAACCGCCTCGTCCGCTTCCGCACCCTTGGTTGCTATCCGCTGACCGGTGCCATTGACAGCGATGCCACCGACCTCGGCGCCATCGTTCAGGAAATGCTCGTCGCCCGAACTTCAGAGCGTCAGGGCCGCATGATCGACAAGGATGAAGCCGGCTCGATGGAAAAGAAAAAGCGCGAGGGCTATTTCTGATGA
>JANMEX010000404.1:0-5076 GCA_031377485.1 Phyllobacteriaceae bacterium | reverse complement strand
CTTTGTGTATTCATGTTTCGGATTGGCAAATATTTCGGCAACGGGACCCGTCTCGACAATCTTGCCCTTGGTCATGACGCAAACCCGGTCTGCGATCTTGCGCACGATGCCAAGGTCATGCGTGATGAACAGGAGTGACATTTGCCGCTCGGATTTGAGCTTGGAGAGCAACTCCAGAATCTGCGCCTGCACAGTCACATCGAGCGCCGTCGTCGGTTCATCGGCGATCAGCAGTTTTGGCGCGTTGGCCAGAGCCATGGCGATCATCACGCGCTGGCGCTGTCCGCCCGACAATTGGTGCGGATAGGCCTGCAGTCGCTTTTCGGCTTCGCGAATGCCGACCTGGTTCAAGAGTTCAAGCGTGCGCGCCCGCGCGGCATTTTTGCCCATGCCCTGATGAAGTCTCAGCACTTCACCGATCTGGTCCTCAATCACATGCAGCGGATTGAGCGATGTCATGGGCTCCTGAAAGATCATTGTCACATCATTGCCGCGCACTGCCCGCAACGCCGGTTCACTGGCGGCAAGTAGATCCTGGCCGTCAAACACTATCTGGCCGCTTGGATGGCTCGCTGCCGGATAGGCGAGAAGTTTCAAGACGGACAGCGCAGTGACGGATTTGCCAGACCCGGATTCGCCCACCAGCGCAACAGTTTCGCCGGGCATGATATCAAACGAGATATGGTCAACGGCGATTGATGTCTTGCCGTTTTGCGTGAAAGCGATGGACAGGTCGCGCACGGAAAGGAGGGGGGAGGTCAAAGGGCTGACTCCAAATCAGTGTGAGTGAAGTCATTGCCTTTGAACAAAATGGGGCGGCCCTTCGCCTTGGCGAGCGCGTAGGCGAAACAGTCGCCCATGTTGAGAGAAGCTTTGTGGCGTCCCTTGCCGAAACGCCGGAATGCGTCCTGGGCAAGTGAAGATTGCAGGAGGTCAACAGGTTCGACCGAAATTTGGAACGCCTCGATCATTGCATCCAGCCTGCCGATTGCAGCATCGCCCCAAATTCCGTCCAATTGCATGGAAACCTCAAGGCAATTGACCGGGGAAATGGACACCGCCGCCGCGTCTGTAATCGCTGTTCGAAACGTCGGGGCGTCCGGTTCGCCGAGAAAGATTGCAAGCAGCGCTGATGCGTCAACGATCATTTAGGCAATCCGAACTCGTCATAGAGATCATCGTGATTGCTGGAAGCACCCGGAGGGACCGGCGGAAGCGAATCCAGTATCGCCTGCACGCGCGCGGTGCGGGCCTCGCGGGTTGTGGCTGTATCGGCGCAAAGCCGTGCCAATCTCTCTTCCAATGCAGTTTGGATAGCGTGCGTCATGGTCTCGCCGGTGCGTGCCGCGACTTCGCGCGCCAAGCGGTGCACCTCGTCATTTTTGATATTCAAGCCCATAGCAGCCTCCATGGTAGAAAAAGTGCTGCCTTATACCATACATGCTTTCTCATTTGAAAGCTTTCCGCGGATCAAACGCATCGCGTACCGCTTCGCCGATGAACACCAGCAACGAAAGCATGACTGACATGGTGATGAAACCGGCTATGCCGATCCATGGCGCCTGGATGTTGCTTTTGCCCTGTTTCAAAACTTCGCCAAGCGAGGCCGAGCCGGGTGGCAGGCCAAAGCCAAGGAAGTCGAGCGATGTCAGCGTGGTGATTGCACCATTGAGAATGAACGGCAAAAACGTCAGCGTTGCCACCATCGCATTGGGCAACAGGTGCCGCCACATGATCGTGGCATTGCCGACACCAAGTGCCCGCGCTGCGTTCACATATTCAAAATTGCGGGCGCGCAAAAATTCCGCACGCACGATGCCGACAAATGACGACCATGAAAACAGCAGCATGATTGTCAGCAAGATGAAGAAACCGGGAGGCAGGATGGAGGCGACGATCATCAAAAGGTAGAGCAGCGGCAATGATGTCCAGATTTCGATGAACCGCTGCATCAAAAGATCGGTCCAGCCGCCGAAATAGCCCTGTACCGCGCCGGCGCTGACCCCGACCACGGCAGAGCCAAGTGTCAACAAAAGACCGAACAGCACGGAAATGCGGAAGCCGTAAATGATGCGGGCCAAGAGGTCGCGGCCTTGGTCGTCGGTTCCAAGCCAGTTGAAGTTGCCGATCCGGCAATTCGGATCATTGACGCCGTTGGCATAGCGTCCGCACAGCGTTGCGCGGTCATACATCAGGAAGGGCTTTGTCGGCGCCGAGCTTGGCATTTCATTGTTGACTGTTCGATAGGAGTAACGAATGGGCGGCCAAAGCGCCCAGCCATTGGCGGCGATTTCATCCTGTATGGTCGGATCGCGAAAGTCCGTCACGGCAAAGAAGCCGCCGAATTTTTCTTCAGGGTAATCGACAAACACCGGCGTCAGGAGTTCGCCCTTGTACATCACAAGGATCGGGCGGTCATTGGCAATGAACTCAGCGCAAAGTGTCAGGCCGAAAATTGCGAGAAACAGCCATAGCGACCAGAAGCCGCGCCGGTTTGCCTTGAAATTCTGCCAGCGTCGCTGGTTGAGCGGCGAGAGTTTCATACGTCTCTCCGTTCGAAATCAATGCGCGGGTCAATCCAGGTGTAGATCATGTCCGACAAAAGCCCGACGATCAGACCCATCAGCGAATAGATGTAAAGGGTGCCGAACACCACCGGATAGTCGCGGCGCAGCACGGATTCAAAACCGAGGAGGCCAAGACCATCAAGCGAGAAAATATTCTCGATCAGGATGGAGCCGGTGAAGAAAGCAGAGATGAAGGCCGCCGGAAAGCTGGCGATCAGGATTAGCATGGCGTTGCGGAAAACATGGCCGTAAAGCACGGACCGTTCCGTCAGCCCCTTGGCGCGGGCGGTCACGACATATTGTTTCTTGATTTCATCCAGAAACGAGTTCTTCGTCAAAAGCGTGGTTGTGGCAAATGCCGACATCACCATTGCGAGCAGCGGCAATGTCACGTGCCAGGCATAGTCCTTGACCTTGCCCCAGGCGCTGAGCTGATCCCAGTTTTCGGACCAAAGCCCCCGCAAGGGAAACCAATCCCAGAACGATCCGCCGGCAAACAGCACGATCAACAGGATGCCGAACAGAAATCCGGGAATGGCATAGCCGACAATGATCACCGCGCTGGTCCACACATCAAAACGGGAGCCGTCGCGCAACGCTTTTGCGATGCCCAAAGGCACGGAGACGATATAGGAAATCAATGTGATCCAGAGGCCGAGTGTGATGGAAACAGGCATTTTCTGAAGGATCAGATCAATCACCGTGCCGCCGCGGAAAAAGCTCGTGCCGAAGTCAAAGCGGGCATAGTCCCACAGCATTTTGAAGAAACGTTCATGCGCCGGCTTGTCGAAGCCAAACTGCTTTTCAAGCTTCTTGATCAGGTCAGGGTCCAGCCCCTGTGCGCCGCGATATTTGCCGGTGATGGCGCTTTCACCTGCGCCCGCATCCTGCCCCGCAAAGTCGGCGCCGCCGCCGCCCAACCGGTCATTGGTGTCGTTACCGCGCGTCAGGTCGGCGATAACCTGTTCGACGGGGCCGCCAGGGGCGAACTGCACAACAAGAAACGAAATTGCCATGATGCCGATCAATGTCGGGATCATCAACAAGAGGCGCCGGAGAATATAGGCTCCCATCAGCGCTGCTCGCGTCCGGCAATGTCAAAATGAGACGTCAAAGCCAATGATATTCCTGTTTGAAGCGCTGATTCGCCGCAACGCATTTGGAATCGACCCACGCATCAAGCGCAAGAGGCAATTGCGTGGCTGAAACACGGACTATTTGATCCGGTCAGCCTTCGCCTGATCATACCACCAGATGCTCGGGAACCCGAAATCAAATGCGGGTAATTTAGCCGGGCGGCTGAACCGGTCCCAATAGACATACCTGTCCACCTTTGAATACCATTGAGGCACAACATAATCATGCGCCAGAAGAACCCGGTCCAGCGCATGCGTTGCGGCGACAAGCGTCTCGTGATCGGGCGCGAATATGACTTTGTCGATCAAGACATCAATGGCGGGATCAGCGATGCCTGCATAGTTTTTTGATCCCTCCTGGCTGACTGATTTGCTGCCCCAAAAGTTGCGTTGTTCATTGCCCGGCGACAGGGATTGCCCCCATGCGGTCATGATCATGTCATAGTCAAACTTGCGGGCGCGCTCTTCGTAGGAGGATGAATCGACCGTCCGGTAATCCAGCTTGATGCCGATTTTTTCAAGGCTTTGGGCATAGGGCAAGACAAAGCGCGAATTCACATCCGAATAGTCGAGATATTCAATGACAAACGGCTCCCCCGTCTTTTCATTGACAAGCCTTCCGTCTTTCAGCGACCAACCTGCCTCTTTCAGGAGCTTCAAGGCTTCGCGATAATTTACGCGCATCTTGTTGTTGTCACCGCCAACCGGATTTGCGTAAGGCTTGGTAAAAACTTCTGGAGGAACCTTGTCTTTCACCTCATTGAGAATTTCCAGTTCCTTGCCTTCCGGCAGCCCCGATGAAGCCAAATCCGTCCCGGCAAAATAACTTGGAATGCGCTCGTAAAGCCCGAAGAACGAGTTGCGGTTTGTGGTCTCGAAATCAAACGCCAGATTGAGCGCGCGGCGCACGCGCTGGTCCTTGAACTTGTCGCGCCGAAGGTTCGGCACAAACGCCTGCATCTTGCCGGAATCACGGTTCTGGAATTCTTCCTTGATGATGAACCCCTTGGCGAGCGCCGGGAGCCCTTCATAACCAGTGGCCCAATTCTTGGACGAGCGCTCAAAACGGTAGTCATATGCCCCGCCTTTGAACGCCTCCATCATCACGGATTCATCGCCGTAAAGATCAAATCGTTGCACGGTAAAATTTTCAGTGCCAATCCGCGTATTCAGGTTTTTGCCCCAATAATTGTCAACCAGCACATATTCGACAAAGCGCCCGCTTTCGAACTTTCCGATTTTGTAAGGCCCGGACCCAAGCGGTGGCTCCAATGTTGGCTCGGCAATGTTGCGCTGCTTGCCGGCGGCATCTTTGCCTTCCCACCAATGTTTGGGGAGCACAGGGAGCTGGCCCATGATGTGCGGCAGTTCGC
>JANMEX010000368.1:0-3912 GCA_031377485.1 Phyllobacteriaceae bacterium | reverse complement strand
TTGTTATCCACCATCCCGGTTCTCTGGATCGCGGTGACGCTGTCGTTTTTCGTTTTGCGGCTCGCCCCTGGCGGGCCGTTTGACGGCGAACGCCCGCTGCCGCCGGCGATCCTGAAAAATCTCGCTGCGCACTACAATCTCGACAAGCCGCTGGTCGAGCAATACCTGATCTATGTCGGCCATGTTGTCCAAGGTGATCTTGGGCCTTCCTTCGTCAATGAGGATTTCACTGTCGGTGAACAATTGATGATCGGCGTTCCATACACGTTCACCGTTGCGACGCTGGCATTGATCCTTTCGGTCATTGTCGGAGTGGCAGCCGGAACTACCGGTGCCATCTACCAAAACAAGATGCCCGATTATCTCATCAGTTTCATCATCTTGATGGGATTGGTTCTGCCGAGCTTTTTCATTGCACCGGTGCTGCAGTTGATCTTCGGCGTGCATCTGGGCTGGCTGCCTGTTGCCGGGTGGGGCAATGGCGCGCTGCGCAATCTTGTTCTCCCTGTCACCGTGTTGATGCTCCCCCATGCCGCACGCATCTCGCGGCTGATGCGCGGGTCGATCATCGAAGTCATGAATGCCAATTACATCCGCACCGCCAGAGCCAAGGGCATCGGCCCACGCCTCACCGTCATGCGTCATGCGATCAAACCGGCTCTGATGCCGGTTGTTTCCTATCTCGGCCCGGCGGCGTCCTATTTGCTGACCGGTTCGCTGGTGGTCGAGACCGTATTTGGCCTTCCGGGCATCGGCCGCTATTTCGTCACCGCGGCACTCAACCGTGACTATGGGATGGTGCTCGGCACAGTGATTTTCTACATGGTGCTGATCGTTTTCCTCAACCTTCTGGTGGACGTCACCTACGCGTTCCTCGATCCGAAAGTGAGGACGCGATGACAGGCCTTTCCCCACGCCGCGATGACTTTGCCACCGACCTTGAAGCTGAGGCGCTGACCGGCAAGGCGCGTTCGCTAAGTGGCGATGCGCTGGCGCGGTTTCTGCGCAACAAGGCGGCGATGGTTTCAGTTGTGGTGCTGAGCCTTTTGATCCTGATCGCAATTGCCGGACCGTGGTTTTTGCCATTCAACTATGAAGACCCTGATTGGTCCGCTTTCCGCGCTCCACCCTCGTTTGAAACTGGCCACTATCTTGGTACCGACCAGAACGGCCGCGATCTTGCTGCACGCACAATGTACGGCATGCGCATTTCTCTAACCGTCGCGCTGATCGCCACGCTGGTTTCCGTTTTGATCGGTGTGCTTTACGGCGCGGTATCCGGCTATTTCGGCGGGCGGATCGACTCGGCCATGATGCGTTTTGTCGATATCATGTACGCGCTTCCCTACATCCTCTTTGTCATCCTTTTGATGGTGGTGTTCGGGCGCAACGTCTACCTTCTGTTCGCCGCCATCGGCGCGTTGGAATGGCTCACCATGGCGCGCATCGTGCGCGGCCAGACGCTTTCGTTGAAAGAGCGCGAGTTTGTCGAGGCCGCCCGCGCTGCAGGCCAGACACCGCTGCGCATCATCACCAAGCACATCATCCCCAATCTTGCCGGACCGGTGGTGATTTATGCGGCGCTCACAGTGCCGGAAATCATCGCCACGGAAAGCTTCCTCTCCTATTTGGGCTTCGGCGTGCAAGAGCCGCTCACGTCGCTTGGCACGTTGATCGCCGAGGGCACGGAAGTGTTCGAAATCCTGCCATGGCTTTTGCTCAGCCCCGGATTTTGTCTTGTGGCGTTGCTGATGAGCCTTCTTTTTATTGGTGATGGCCTGCGCGACGCCTTTGATCCGAAGGACCGTTAGGATGGCCGCGCCTCTGTTTGAGCTTAAGGATTATTTGGTGCATTTCTCGACACCGGAAGGCGACGTGCCTGCCGTTGACCGGCTCAACCTGTCGATCAATCCAGGCGAACGCCTCGCCATAGTCGGCGAGTCCGGCTCCGGCAAAAGTCAGACATTCTTGGGTGCCCTCAGGCTTCTCGCCCGCAACGGCATCGCCGCCGGTGCGGCATCATTTGAGGGCAAAGACCTGATCTCCATGCCGCTGCGCGAACTGGACACGGTCCGCGGCAAAGCCATCACCATGGTATTTCAGGACCCGATGACCGCTCTCAATCCCGTGCTGCGCATTTCGCGCCAGTTGACTGAAATCGTCGAGGTCCACACCGGCGCAACCAACGCTGAAGCGTCGCGGCAAGCACTCGCCATGCTGGACCGGGTCGGCATTCCGGATGCGAAAAAGCGCTTCAATCTTTATCCGCACGAACTTTCCGGCGGTATGCGCCAGCGTGTCGTCATTGCCATGGCGCTTCTCAACAAGCCCAATCTCTTGATTGCCGACGAGCCGACCACGGCGCTCGACGTCACCGTGCAGGCGCAAATCCTTGACCTTTTCCGCGAGCTCACGAGCGAACTTGGCGCGGCGCTGGTCATCATCACCCACGATATGGGTGTTGTGGCAGGCATCGCTGACCGTGTGGGAGTGATGTATGGCGGGCGGCTGGTTGAAGAGGCACGGGTCGATGCGATTTTCGAAGCGCCGCAGCATCCCTATACGCGCGCGCTGCTCAATTCGATCCCGCGCCCGGATCGCCCGGTGTCGGAAATGCAGGCGATTCCCGGTCGTCCACCAAATCTCCTTCGCCTGCCGCAAGGCTGCGCTTTCAGCCCGCGTTGTCTTTCGCGCACGGAGAAATGCCTTTCCATGCGACCGGATCTTTTGCCAAGCGGGCAGGGTCGCCGCGTTGCGTGCTTCAATGCACTCAATGCTGGAGGCGCGGCATGAGTGACGCATTGTTGACGGTTGAGCATCTCACCACGCAGTTTTCCATCCGCTCCGGCAGCCTGTTCGGCAAGGCGTTGAAGCTGACCGCTGTTGATGACGTCTCGTTCGATCTCAAGCCCGGCGAGACGCTCGGCATTGTCGGCGAATCCGGTTCCGGCAAATCGACCATCGGCCGCTCGGTGCTCCGGTTGGTCGAAGCACAGAAGGGCAGTGTTGTCTGGCAAGGGCGTGACCTTCTCAAGCTTTCCGACGAAGAGATGCGCAAGGCCCGCCGTGACATGCAGATCATCTTCCAGGACCCGCTCGCCTCGCTCGACCCGCGCATGACTGTCGCCGACATCATCGCCGAGCCGTTGCAGATCGCGGAACCAAACTTGACGCGATCGCAGCGCCTCGAAGAGGTGCAGAAAATCATGTCAGCCGTCGGCCTCGCGCCGGAGATGGTCAACCGTTATCCGCATGAGTTTTCAGGCGGTCAGGCACAGCGCATCGGCATCGCCCGCGCCATCATCACCAAGCCGAAACTTGTCGTGTGCGATGAACCCGTCTCGGCCCTGGACGTATCAATCCAGGCGCAGATCATCCAGCTGCTCAACCGCTTGCGTGCGGAACTTGGCCTATCACTGATCTTCATCAGTCACGACCTTTCAGTCGTGCGCCTCGTCTGCGACCGCGTTCTGGTGCTCTATCTCGGGCGCGTCGTCGAATCCGGTTCCGCTGAAGACGTGTTCAACACCCCCAAGCACCCATACTCCCAAGCCCTCTTGTCGGCCGTCCCGCTGCCGGACCCGAAGCTCGCGCGTTTGCGCAAGCGCGTCGTGCTGTCTGGCGACCCGCCATCGCCGATCAACCCGCCGTCCGGCTGTGTGTTCCGCACGCGCTGTGTGTATGCCAAGGACGTGTGTGCGAAAGAGCGGCCGTTGCTGGAGGGCGGTGAGCATCAGGCTGCTTGTCATTTTACAGGGCGGTTGGGTTAAGTTGGTGAAGCAGGCCGATCACTGCGAACCGGTCTCTCGTGTTTTGACGCCAGAAACAGGGAATTAACAGGGAATTACCCTCAATTGTTTTGCCTGATTTCTCAGTTCAGCGCAAAAAGTCACGCAATTACAGTGGTTTGCG
>JANMEX010000362.1:0-2815 GCA_031377485.1 Phyllobacteriaceae bacterium | reverse complement strand
GTTTACGGTAGGCATTAAACCTTCCTCTTGTCTTTCGTTCACGCCCCGCAGGGCTTATTTCCGGCTCCACAGGCATTGCCTGTTTTCCATGCACGAAATCGGGCCACAGTCCCGCTTCATCAGCGGCGTGCCCGAAATACGCAGAGGAAACGCCTACGCGTTTCATGACCCAGCAATGGCATTCCCGTGGATCGAACCTTGTTTGAGGTGAACTCCAGAACGTGTCGTTCCGAAAAACCCAACCTCACATTGGCTCTGACTGACGCGGTGGATACAGAAGCCACCCGTTACAGTCAAGCCCGAAATGCCATGTTTCTTAATGCAAGCGGCCTGAAAAGACCGTTTACAGGCCGATTTGATAATTATGGATCAAGCAAAGGCAAATTGGAGCGCCTATTCTTCTCTACCTTTAAAAATGAATGACAAATCCATTCGCGATTCTCGATCGTTCATTAGTGATTCCGGGTGTTTTCTGAATCAGAATCTCAAAATATGCCGCCAAGCCAATGATTCTATTGAGAATCAAAAAGCCGCGCGGTCACCCGCGCGGCTATTAGGCACCTTAACTCTGGATTACTCTGCAGGCTGAACCATGCCTTCGAGCATCGGAGTTGCTATTTCCGCACCTGTAGTCTTGCGGCGCTCGTCGAGGATCAGATCGTCGCGACCGGATGCAATGCGGCGGATTTGGTTCATCGTGCCGCCAGTGCCCGCCGGGATGAGACGGCCGACAATGACGTTTTCCTTGAGACCCTGCAGCGTATCCATCTTGCCGGCGACTGCCGCCTCGGTGAGAACGCGTGTGGTTTCCTGGAAGGACGCCGCCGATATAAACGACGGTGTCTGAAGCGAAGCCTTGGTAATGCCAAGCAGCACCGGAACACCGCCAGCAGGCTTCTTTCCTTCTTCCTCAAGACGCACATTGACCTCATCGAGCTCAATCCGGTCAACATGATCGCCCGTGATGTAGGTCGAATCGCCGCTTTCGGTGATTTCCACCTTCTGCAGCATCTGGCGGACAATCACCTCGATGTGTTTGTCATTGATCACCACGCCCTGCAGGCGATAGACCTCCTGGATTTCATTGACGAGATAGGAAGCCAAAGCCTCCACGCCCTTGATCGCCAGAATGTCGTGCGGCGCAGGATTGCCGTCGAGGATGTAATCGCCCTTTTCGATAATGTCACCGTCCTGCAGATGGAACGGCTTGCCCTTCGGGATGAGATATTCGACAGGCTCGAACGTCGAGTCATGCGGCTCGATGATGATGCGGCGCTTGTTCTTGTAGTCGCGGCCAAAGCGGATCGTGCCGTCCATCTCAGCGATAATGGCGTGATCCTTCGGGCGGCGGGCTTCGAACAATTCGGCAACACGTGGCAGACCGCCGGTGATGTCTTTTGTTTTCGCGCTTTCCATCGGAATACGGGCAATAACATCACCAGGCTTCACGGTTGCACCCGGCTCGACCGAAAGAATGGCCTCAACCGAAAGCTGGAAGCGGGCATCGCCACCACGCACAAGCTTGAGCAACTTGCCCGCAGCATCCTTGATGACGATGGACGGACGCAGATCAGAACCGCGCGGCGTCGAACGCCAGTCAATCACTACACGCTTGGTGATGCCGGTTGACTCGTCAGTGGATTCAGAAACCGAAATGCCATCAACCATGTCTTCAAAGGCAACAATACCTTCGACTTCGGTCATCACAGGACGGGTATACGGATCCCACTCGGCCAGACGTTGACCGCGCTTGGCAGTGTCACCTTCGTCAACCAAAACGCGCGAACCGTAAGTGATACGGTTTGCCGTGCGCTCTTTACCGGCAGCATCCACAATCGCAATGACCATGTTACGACCCATAGCAACAAGGTTGCCTTCCGAGTTGCGCACGATGTTGCGATTGCGGATCTGCACTTTTCCTTCGAAAGTAGCTTCAAGGAACGAGCTATCGACCACCTGAGCTGTACCGCCCATATGGAAGGTACGCATCGTAAGCTGCGTCCCCGGTTCGCCGATGGACTGCGCAGCAATGACGCCGACAGCCTCACCCTTGTTGACCGGAGTACCGCGGGCAAGATCTCGCCCATAACAACGAATGCACACGCCGCCTTGCGTTTCGCAAGTCAGAGCCGAACGGATACGGATCGACTGAATGCCAGCCTTTTCGATTTCGTCGACATCGGCTTCCTGGATCATGACGCCGCCCTGAACCATTACCGCACCCGTCAACGGGTGTAGAATGTCTTCAAGTGCGGTGCGGCCCAGTATACGCACGCCGAGTGAAGCCACGACCTGCCCTGCATCAATGATTGCCTGCATTGTAAGACCGGTTTCGGTACCACAATCATCTTCAATGACGATGCAATCCTGCGCCACATCAACGAGACGTCGGGTCAGGTATCCTGAGTTTGCCGTCTTCAAGGCCGTATCGGCAAGACCCTTTCGGGCGCCGTGGGTCGAGTTGAAGTATTCAAGAACGGTCAGACCTTCCTTGAAATTCGAAATGATCGGCGTTTCGATGATTTCGCCCGACGGCTTGGCCATAAGGCCGCGCATGCCGGCAAGCTGACGCATCTGGGTGGGCGAACCGCGCGCACCAGAATGCGACATCATGTAGATCGAATTCATCTGCTTCTGACGACCGTCATCATCATATTTGACGGCCTTAATGCGGGCCATCATTTCTTCGGCGACCCTTTCAGAGCACTTGGCCCAGGCATCGACAACCTTGTTGTACTTTTCGCCCTGAGTAATCAGGCCGTCATTGTACTGCTGCTCATATTCGGTTGCCAAGGCTTCGGTGTCCGCAACCATC
>JANMEX010000336.1:0-2600 GCA_031377485.1 Phyllobacteriaceae bacterium | reverse complement strand
GCGCATGAAGTATTCCTGGATGCTCCTGCATCTGGCTTAGGCGGCTTCTTGTCGAGGATGGTTTCCGGTGGCCTTTCGGACCGTTTGGGTTGGCAGTCCGGCAACAGCGTTGAAGACCGTTTTGCCGAACGCAATGCAGCTTTTGAGGCAGAGGTTTCCGATGCCGAACGCGTCACCCGCGACGAGACTGAATGGCTTGCCAAACGGATCAATGCCGATAGCCAGATGGGCGCAAACGAGCGTGCACTAGTTGATTTTCTCAAGGCGGAGTCGCCGGTTTTGCATCCGGAATTTCAGAAGATCCTCGCAAAGGTCGCGTGAGGTCTGCGTTATCGCCGCCATAGTGTGATTTCGTTAGAATTGTCGGGTTCGACACAACGAATGACACACAGGCGGCGAGGTAGCTTCATTTGGGTTCCGGGGACATGCCATGTTTGCTTACAGTCTTTTGCCGCTCGCCTTTCTGGTCGCGATCAATCTTGGTTTGATCTGGTTCCTCATGGCTGCGCCAATTGGCAGGCGATCTGTTGTTGTCACAAAGAAAATTGCGGCCTCGCCGGAGAAACTCTGGTCTGCGCTCTATCCGCTGGGTGAAAACGCCTTGTGGGACGGCTCGTATGTTTCTGTCGAGCCGAAGTCTGCCGACACCGCAGAAATTGCCATTGCGTTCGACGGACGCGACGGCTTGCCAATTCGCCGCGTGGTGCGTTTTGATAACGTCGAAGAGGGCAAGACATTTACGCTCCGGACGATTGACGACACGTCACTTCATGGCAGCTTCTGGGTCAACCACAGCGAGACCGTTGTTCTCGAACCGGATGGCGACATGTCCGTCGTGACAATCAGTGAGACCGACAATTACAAAGGGTTTGCATTTCTCGGTTTCAGGTATTTCAAAAACCGCCGTCATATGCACGCGTTGTCGCAGTGGGCGCTGACCGGCTCATACAAAAGCAACGGGATATTCGAAAAACTGCCGATGCAAATCGCAATGGCAGTTTTGTCGGCCCTCATTTTGTGGCCGTTCTTTGGTTTGACCAGTGCCGGATTGATGCTGTCTGCGGTGCTGACAGCCGTTGTTGTCCTGCATGAAGCCGGTCACATGTTTGCATTCCGAGCCATGGGCCACAAAACAGCGCGCATGATCATCATCCCGTTTCTAGGCGGTGTTGCGCTTGGCGGACGGCCCTACAACAGCCATTTTGAGGTCGGCTTTTCAGCGCTTATGGGGGCAGGATTTTCAGTGTTCCCGGTGATTGCAGCGATTTCCCTTTACACCCCGTTGAACAATGCTGGTTACCATGAGACGGCGGCAATTATCGGGGCCTTTGGAACCATCGGCGCGATTTTCAATCTCGGCAATCTTGTCCCGGTCTGGAAGTTTGATGGGGGGCAGGTGATTCGCCAGGTCTTCCGCAGTCGTGCCGCCCAGGGTGTCGCGTCTTTTATCCTGCTTGCCGGTCTCATGCTCGTCGGCAAAATCGGAGGCTTCAGCAATCAGGCGCTGATGGTTGTCGGCGTCGTGTTTTCAATTCTTTCGATCGTTACTGCCGGAACCGGCGTCAAGCCACGCCATGCCCTTAACCCGATGTCATCGGTCGAACGGGTGCTGGTGTTTTGTGGCCTTTTGGCAGCGTTTTCTGCTCATGCGGCCGGGGCAGTCTGGGGCTTTACGTTCTATCTGTAACAGAGACTGGCCCAAAGACTTTTTCAAACGCTTGAAACAGTGCAAAATCCGCATCTGCCATGGTCAACGGTAAACCTAAGTCAACCAGACTCGTCACTCCATGGCCTGCAATGCCGCAAGGTACAATGCCGGAAAAATGGTCCAGGTCCGGCTCGACGTTGAGCGAAATGCCATGAAATGAAACCCATTTGCGCAAACGGATGCCGATGGCTGCGATCTTGTCTTCGGCGGGAACGCCTTGAACAAATCCAGCCTTCTCCGGCCGCACGACCCAAACTCCGACCCGGTCTTCGCGCACTTCGCCTTTGATCGAAAAATGTGCGAGCGCCTCGATGATCCAGGTCTCCAATGCGGCAACAAACGCACGAACATCTTCCTTGCGCCGTTTCAGGTCGAGCATGACGTAAGCCACCCGCTGTCCTGGGCCATGGTATGTGTATTCGCCGCCGCGCCCGGCTTGGTAAACCGGGAAGCGCTCCGGTGAAATCAAATCTTTCGCGTCGGCGCTGGTGCCGGCGGTGTAAAGCGGCGGGTGTTCCACCAGCCACACAAGTTCTTCCGCTGTGCCCGCGCGAATGGCGTCTGCCCTTGCTTCCATGAACGCCAGAGCTTGCGCATAAGGCGTCAGGCCATCGGCGACCAGCCATTCAACAGCGTTGCCGTCCTGAATAGGCCAGAAGCTGCTAGCCAATTCCTGCCGCGAGCGCGTGTGGGTTAGAGGTTCGTTCATGGGCCCGATATGAACCTTTACCCTTCTGTCGTCCAGTTCTGCGACCAACTGTGTCTCATCTCGGCTGACATTTTGCACGGGCCGGACGTTATGGGCTTGTTTCGGCAAATTCGATTTGCTACATGGCCGACGCCGGACTACCAGCCGGCATTATGGTGTGTGCGGTCGTGGCGGAATTGGTAG
>JANMEX010000065.1:0-21868 GCA_031377485.1 Phyllobacteriaceae bacterium | reverse complement strand
GTCGAACTTGCGGACCGTCTATTCCGAACTGGGCCACACGCTGCGCTGTCAGTTCATAACAACCCAAAGGCTGATCTTGTGTGGGCGCCACATGAGCGACAGTGATAACTTCGTTCGGATCAGCGCCAAGGCTATCGCCATCTGGAATAACGCTGCCACGCAGATGGCACATATCAACAAAATTCGCGACGCGGGTTATCATCCAGTCGAGGTCAACCTTGGCTTGATTGAACACCACAGGACGCCCGATCAAATATTGTGCACCATTGCCAACCATGCCGACCGGCACCCCGCTGCGCAAATGTCCTACACTGGAAAACAGGTACGGACGGACATACAGGGGCGTCATCGACGGGCCGTATTCCACTTCGGCGAAAAATTCCGGCGAAACCAAGTAATCACTTGCGCACCAGTGAACACAACTCACCTTGCCAGCCTTCATGATCGCCCGTGATATCGCATAGCACAATTTCATTGCGCGCTCAGCGTCAGCCCATTCGGTGAAGCTGAATTTGTCACCCATGATTTCGTTTAAAAATGCATTCGATTGCGCGCCAGGCAACGCACCCTTTCCGACAGTCACGAATGTATTTGCACGGTGGCGCGATACGCGGGCCGACGCGTCGGGCAACATCATATTGGTAATCGGCAGTGAAAGGCAGCCGACAAAGCCATCAGCGGCCAAGGGAGAGCGGTTTTGCGACACCAGAATATGATAATTTCCTGCCAGCACATGAACATGCTCGTCACTGGTAGGAATGCGCGAAACCTGCGGTGCAATACCCGATTTCTGCACAGCCTTGGTAACAATATCAAGCAAGTCCCGACCGTCCACGGGCGCGAAATGATCATGCAACAATGCGCATTCGATTGATTTCAGCGGAGCAATTTTCATGGGGCCACCTGACAGCTCAATTGAAGATAGAAAATTCCGGTAAATAAATCATAAAGCGGCTAACCGTGCCTAAAACTCCACGCCAATCTGCGCTTTCACACCGGAGCGGAAAGGATGCTTGATCAACTCCATTTCAGTCACCAGATCAGCAATCTCGATAATATCGTCGGCAGCATTTCGTCCGGTCATCACTACATGCGTCATGTGCGGCTTTTCATTGACAAGAAAATCGACGACCTCGGCCACAGGAATATAGTCGTAGCGCAGCGCGATGTTGATCTCGTCGAGCAGCACCATTTTGATCTTTTCGTCGCGTATCAGTTCCTTGGCTTTTTCCCACGCCAAGCGCGCCATTTCCATATCGCGGGCCTTGTCCTGTGTCTCCCAGGTAAAACCCTCACCCATCGTGTGAAACGAGCAAATGTCTTGGTGATTGGCAAGAATCAGATCCCGCTCGCCCGTGGACATGCCGCCTTTGATAAACTGCACGACCGCACTGGGAATACGATGTGCAATGTGCCGGAAAATCATGCCGAATGCTGCCGTCGACTTCCCCTTGCCCTTGCCAGTGTGGACAATGATCAAGCCTTTTTCATTGGTCTTGGTCGCCATGATCTTATCCCGCGCAGCCTTCTTTTTGGCCATCTTGGAGTTGTGGCGGGCATGCTCGTCGGCACCATCGGCAGTCTCAGTTTCCAATTCAATTTCAGACATGTGCATCTCCTGGCAGATTCAATTTCTCAAGATTTCAAATATCGCTCGAGCTCTACTCGGGCAGAATTGCTTCGCGCCTTCCATAAGCCACGCTGCATTGCTTCCAACAGCTTCTCTGCCATTTCGGTGAGCACATGCGGATTGCTGTTCGCCATAAAATTCCGCACTTTTTCATCAACGATAAATGCTTGGTAAACGGCATCAAAATGATGGTCACGCACAGCGCCGGTCGTGGCTGAAAATGCGAACATATAGTCAACCGTCGCAGCGATCTCAAACGCGCCCTTATAGCCATGACGCATCACGCCGGCGATCCATTTTGGATTTGTTACCCGCCCGCGCACGACGCGCGAGATCTCTTCTTCGAGTGTCCTGATCACCGGCTTTTCAGGTCGCGAATGGTCATTGTGATAGACCACAGGCATCCGCCCGGACAGCGCCTCCACCGCCGCCGTCATGCCGCCTTCGAACTGATAATAATCGTCGGAATCCAAAAGGTCATGCTCGCGGTTATCTTGATTTTGAACCACGGCTTGCAGGCCCGAAAGGCGAGCCTCAAACCCCGCACGATCTGCAACACCCTCGCTCCCTGCACCATAAGCATAGGCTCCCCACGTCAGATATGCATCCGCCAAATCCTTGCGTCCGCGCCAGCCACGCTCGTCGATCAATGCCTGCAGCCCCGCCCCGTATGCACCGGGCATCGAACCGAACACACGGTAACCGGCCTGAAGCGCCGCCTTGTCTGCACCCAAGCCCTTGGCCATCATCGCGGCCGCGTCCGCCTTCATTCGCGCGGCAAGCGGATTGTCGTTTTCATCTTCGTCCAATTGTCCAACCGCGCGCGCAGCTCTGTCAAACAGCGAAATTTGATCAGGGAAGGCATCGCGGAAAAAACCTGATATACGCAAAGTCACATCCACCCGGGGTCGCCCGAGCATTGCCAACGTAATGATCTCATACCCGGTCACGCGACCGCTCGCCCGCTCCCAAACCGGCTTGGCGCCAATCAGCGCCAAAGCCTGAGCAATATCATCCCCGCCGGTGCGCATATTCGAAGTGCCCCAAGCGGTTATCCCAGCAGACCGCAAATGGTCGCCATGGTCCTGCGCATGGCGCAGACACAGCAATTCGGCAGACTTCTTACCCAGCTCCCAAGCAGTTTCAGTCGGCACAGCACGACTGTCCACCGAATGGAAATTCCGCCCTGTCGGCAAAACATCAGGACGCCCCCGTGTCGGCGCGCCGCTGGGCCCCGGCTTGACAAACCGACCGTCCAAGGCGGTCAATAAACCTGACATTTCCGCTTCGCCGCACGCGGTAACTGAGGGCTTTATCCTCGCGGCTATCTCACAAAGAACCGCACTGGTTTGTGTCCAATCAGCCGGCATCTTTGTCGAGCCGTCTACCAAGGCAGAAGCCAGAAGCTCGATCCGTTCCACAGTGTCACCGTTAGACCGCCACAAATCCTCAGACGCTAACTGCAGGATTGCAGGACGCGGACCGGCCCAGGCCTCTGCCATCACGCAATCGAGCGGATCAAATCCAACTAATCCTGCGTCTGCCGCAATTGCCCGGTGAAGGCTCCCGTTTGCGCCTTTCCCGTCACCGCGCGGCAACCGGGCAAGCGCAACAACAAGATCGTCCAACATCCGCCCGCCCGGTGCGCGGCCGAAAATATGCAGTCCGTCACGGATCTGCATTTCCTTCAGGTCGCATAAGAACGCATCGAGTTTTTCAAGCGACTGACCTTCATCATCGTCCCGCACAATCCCTGCGTCTTGGTCAAAACCCATGTCATGGACAAGATCGAGTATGCGCGGACCGAGCAGTTTGATACGGCGCGGATCAGATCCCTGTGCCTGATAATATTCATCGACCAACGCCTCCAGATCTTTGAGCGCACCATGATTTTCAGCACGGGTCAAAGGAGGAGTCAGATGGTCAATGATCACTGCCGCAGATCTTCGTTTTGCCTGCGTGCCCTCTCCCGGATCGTTGACAATAAACGGATGGATATGCGGCATCGGACCGAACACAGCCTCGGGATAACAGCCGCTCGAAAGCCCGAGCGATTTGCCCGGCAGCCACTCCATGTTTCCGTGTTTGCCCATATGAACGATCGCATCCGCGCCAAACTGTCGGCGCAGGTAAAAATAGAATGCAAAATAACCGTGCGGCGGCACGAGGTCGGGCGAATGGTAACTCTGCTTGGGGTCTATGTTGTAACCGCGCGCAGGCTGAATACCGGTGATCACATGGCCGAACCGCATCAGCGGCAGAGCAAAGGCTTCGGCCTCTTCATTCCAGAATGGATCGCCCTGCGGTTCTCCCCAGCGCTCCCGCACCTGATTCTGAATCTGAACCGGGAGATTTTCAAACAAGCTATTGTAATCATTAATTGAAAGCGTTTCGCGCACCAACCGGTCAGGCGCATTCGAATTGGTCACGCCTGCCTGCAGTTCACGAATTAACTGATCGCCATCTGCCGGAATTTCGTCAACTGCATAGCCAGCCGCAGCCATACCCTGCATCACTTCAACGGTCGCGGCAGGAGTATCGAGCCCCACGCCGTTGGCAATGCGACCGTCGCGGTTAGGATAGTTTGCAAGCACCAATGCGACACGTCGATCTGCAACATTCTTTTGGCGGAGCCGCAACCAATTCGTCGCCAATTCCGCGACAAAATCCACCCGGTCCGCACGCGGCGCATGGCGCACAATGCTCGCCTGAACATGGTCGTCATAGATGTCCGATGACTTGAAGGAAACCGCGCGCGAAAACACCCGTCCGTCCACTTCCGGCAAAGCAATGTTCATCGCAAGATCACGTGACGAAAGGCCAAATGCGGATTCCTCCCACGCTGTCTCCGTCACCGAGGAAAGCACAAATTGCAAAACCATTGCGCCGTTGCGATCAAGAACCGTTCCGCCCCAATCCTGTCCGCCGGTTGAAACTGCAAATCCGGTCGCATTGAGCACGATATCGGGATTGGCTTGTTCAAAAAGGCCCGTGATCGTCGCCGCGGAAACCGGATCTTTCAGACTGGTCACATAGACAGGCAGAGTGTTCACTCCGCGCGCAGCCAGTGCAGCAGCGAGTGCAGATATTGCCGCTGTCTGGCCACTTTGCACCAAGGCGCGATAGAACACGATCGCCGCAACAGGCGCGCCGTCAATCCATTCACTTGTGAGGTCTTGCAAAACAGCATCTGGTTTGCCCGGTGCAAACACACCGGCTTTGAGCAAAGGCTTCGGCGCAAATTCCGCCGCAATGCCTCCAGTCAATTCGTCAGCATACGCAAGAAACACTTCGGCATTGAAAACACCACCTTCGACAAGACAGGCCCAAAGCTGATCACACGCCTCGCGCTCCAAAGTACAAAACCGCGCCAGACCCGCGTCAGCCTTGTCGTCTCCCGGCAATACCGCCAGTTTGAAACCATGGTTGATCGCGCCAGCATGGAGCGCTTCAAGGCCATAGGGCCAATAGCTTTCACCGCCTAGCGCACGCACGACAACAAGTTTGGCATGCCTTCCTGTACGCTCAATCCATTGATCAACCGACATCGGGTGGCGAAGTTGCAGAAAATTCACCAGCCGCAGAAAATCAGGATCATCATTGCGCCCGGTGCACGCCGCCGCCAAAACGGCAATCTCGGTATCAGCCGCCGTCAGGACTGCGATGCGTCCGGGCGTCTGGCCAAGATCAATCGCCTCCCCTTCGTCGGCCAGCGTGCCTTTCTGGGCGAGAAGGAGATGCATGGGTCAGGCTGCAGCCTGCGCTGCGACATGGATTTCATTGGCGATTGCTTCGCGGTCGAGCCCTTTGAGGCCAATCACCACCAGCCGCGTAGCGCGCGCTTCGCCAGAGGCCCAAGCTCGATCAAAGTAGCTGTCAATGCGCGAACCAACTGCCTGTATAACCAGTCGCATCGGCTTGCCCGGGACATCGACGAAGCCTTTGAGCCGCAAGACATCATGCCCGGCAATTATCGATTTCAAGCCGTCAACAAACTTTGCCGTATCCTTCACAGCGCCCGCATCAGAAACAAACGAATCGAAATCATCATGATCATGCTCGCCTCCCGCTTCATGCTCCATTTCATGATGCGATTTGCGACCGCTGATCAAATCCTCGGTTCCGGCACCAATGCCGAGCAACACGCCAACCGGCAGATCGCCATTGCTGGCTTCAACCATCTTGACGGTTCGCCCGCTCGCACCGTCCACAATTGTCCTGACTTCAAGCATGGTTGCGGCACTGATGAGATCGCTCTTGTTGAGAATCACCAAGTCCGCCGCGATTATCTGGTCTTCAAACACTTCTTCCAGCGGGTTTTCATGATCAAGATTGTCATCCGCTGCCCGTTGTGCGGCAACGGCCTCTTCATCATCGGCAAAGCGCCCGGCCGCAACAGCCGCACTGTCCACAACAGTCACGACGCCGTCGACAGTCACGCGGGTTTTGATGCCCGGCCAGTTGAAAGCCTGCACAAGCGGCTGCGGCAACGCGAGGCCGGAAGTCTCGATGATAATGTGGTCGATCTTGCGATCGCGTTCGATCAGCTTGGTCATTGTGGGGATGAAATCATCGGCAACCGTACAGCATATGCAGCCATTCGTCAGTTCGACGATGTCATCTTCGGTACAAGAATCCGCACCACAGCTTTTGAGCACATCGCCATCAACGCCAAGATCACCAAATTCGTTGATGATCAGTGCAATACGCCGCCCGCCGGCGTTCGCCAAAATGTTTCGGATCAGCGTCGTCTTACCCGAGCCCAGAAAGCCGGTAATCACTGTTGCCGGAATTTTGTCGCCCTGCATGGCTCAACCCTTCAATTTTTGCGGCAATCCTGCCGTCACAAAGTAAACTTCATCGGCTATGCCAGCCATCTTCTGGTGCAACAATCCTGCATGGTCGCGGAAAGCGCGGGCCATAGCATTATCCGGCACAATTCCCAGCCCGACCTCGTTGCTGACCAACACGATGGTGCCCGGCAGCGTTTTCAGAATTTCAGCCAAACCAGCCGCTTCACGCGCCTGATCACGCTCGGCCATCATCAGATTGGTCACCCAAAGCGTCAGGCAGTCAACCAGAATGGCCCGATTTTGAGTGGCGATTCGAAGAAGCGCTCCGCCTATTTCCAGCGGCTCTTCCGTTAATTCCCACTCCGGTCCGCGTCTCGATTTATGAACACCAACGCGGCGCTTCATCTCGTCGTCAAATACCTGCCCGGTCGCCAGGTAGGTTTTGGCAAGGCCGGACCGGTCTATCAAGTCTTCAGCAAACGCAGACTTACCAGACCGCGCGCCGCCGAGAATGAGAATGATCCGGCCCGAATTCATGCCCGTCTTCATTCCTCTTGCAACTTTGCCCGGTCCATAAACCATCCAAGCGCCAGCCCGAGCACCAGCCAAAAGAACAGCGTGGTTGCGAAAGTTGCCACAACAAACTCGGCAGCAAGAAAAGCCGGGACCGCACTGGAAATATCCACCGGCTGAGGTGCACCGTAAATATGCGAGGCCACCAAAAGTGCGACGCCCGCAATGTTTGCCAACCGCCCGCGTTTGAGGAACAACAAAACCAACCCGACAATCGAAAAGCTGACCGTTACCACCCACCAATATTGCCGTGCTTCAAGATCAACATAGGGAAAGCCCGGAAGTTCCGGCGGTAAACCGATGGAGGGCAGGAATTGCACCGCCAACCACCCCGCGACACCCCAGATCAACCCTGTTGCAAATGTGACATTAACGCCGCTGGCCATCGATACGCCCGCCATCAGCAAGGCAAAGCCAGCGCCAGTCACCATGTTGGCCAGCACCGTATTCCAGAAACGCCCGAACAGCAGAGGAACATCACCTTCGGTCGGTGGTTCATGCACGTGTGCGCGTGTTTCAGCACCAGCGACTTGCGCATCTGCAATCTTGCCGGTGTTATCCACACGCATTTGATCGACCGCGGCACTTGCTGCGCCATGGTCATGAGCACCGTCATTTTCATACAGTTCTGCATGAACAATGATCGGCACGACTTTTGAAACTTGCAGCGGAGTCATTGCCAGACCCGCAAGCAAGCCAGCCGCTAAAGCGGCAAGCAAAACCCGGACAATCATGAAATCAAATCGTCAGTGGCAAGGAAAGCCGTAGGAGTGCCGTGTATCATGCGCCACATCATGAAGCGCCTGGCTGTGTGACAGACCTGCGCCCCACACAAAAAAAGCTCCAAAAAACAAAGCTGCGGCAGCAGCTTTCATACGCGCAGATACGCCAACGCTTGTCGTTGAAGAAACGTTCGAAACAGCCATCACAACCTCCGTGTCGGGCCGCGGGATAAATCCCGGATAGTGCGGGCATCATTGCCCTTATGAACGGCAGGTCTCCTGGCTCACGGGTCGTAAGATCTTGTCCGCCTTCCCGGTTTCCCAGTGGCATGTTGGACAGGCCCTCGCCGCTCTACAGTCGCGGGGTCGGCTGCGATCGAAGTGCCCTGACTGGGTCCACCCTTCGCATTCCCATTTGATCCCTGGAGCGTCGCCGCCTTTCGGGAACCATTCATGGCTCAGTGATAGGTGGCATCTGATATCAATGTCAATCACGTATGCGACATCTTTCGCCGCTCAATCCAGCGCCATCAGCATATCCGTCCCATTTGAGCCTTTCCCTCCGACCTTGCGAACAACGTCGCTAAAAGCTAAAAACTTGCCAAAATGAAACGAGCATTCCAATGAAATTGATTATTGCATGAAAAGAATTCTGGTCACCGGCTCGGCAGGCTTTATCGGCTATCATTTGTCAAAGCTCTTGCTCGCAGATGGATTTGAAGTACACGGATATGACGGGATTACGGATTATTATGATGTCGGATTGAAACATAAGCGTCACGCGATGCTCCGACGATCGTCGAATTTTCAAGCCACGGAAGCAATGCTTGAAGACTTTGCAGCTTTGACGACGGCGGTGGAAGCGTTCAAACCGGATATCATCGTCCATTTGGCAGCGCAGGCCGGCGTACGCTACAGCCTCGAAAATCCCCGTGCATACGTCGACGCCAATTTGATTGGTTCATTTAATGTCATGGAGTGCGCGAGAAACATCGAAGTTGATCATCTCCTCATGGCTTCAACCTCGTCGGTCTATGGTGCAAATGAAGAGATGCCCTTTGGAGAACTGCAAAAGACTGAAACTCCACTCACATTCTATGCCGCCACAAAGAAGGCGAACGAGTTGATGGCGCATTCTTATGCGCACATATACGGAATGCCGGTCACGATGTTCCGATTCTTCACTGTGTATGGGCCTTGGGGTCGTCCTGACATGGCCCTGTTCAAGTTTACCAAAGGCATTCTGGAAGGCACGCCTATCGACATCTACAATAATGGCGATATGTGGCGTGACTTTACTTATGTCGATGATCTTGTTCGCGGCATTCGTTTGCTGATTGATGTCGTGCCTGTCGGGCCAACGGATAAATCAGTTAGGGTTGATGGCGACAGCCTCAGCCCCGCAGCGCCTTACAGGGTTGTCAATATTGGTAATTCCGAAAAGGTCCGCCTGATCGATTTTGTCGAAGCGATTGAAACGGCACTGGCGAAAAAGGCCATTCGCAACTATTTGCCCATGCAAAAAGGGGACGTGCCCGCAACATGGGCCGATGCTTCACTTCTGAAAATGCTCACCGGGTATCAACCGGAAACAGACTTCCGCCAGGGAGTTGCGGAATTCGTCCGCTGGTATCAGAGTTACTACTGCTAGTAGCAAAAAATCGCGTCCCAAAAATGCCCTGTATCAAGGGAAATGCGACCAAACATGGAGATGGTGCCGTTAAACAATTCGAAGAAACATAGAACGGTCTTATCTAGGATACTCGGCCTTGTCTCTTCCTATGGAATGATATTCAAACCCGTGTCCCGCCATTGTCCCGGGGTCAAAGAGATTTCGTCCATCAAAAATTACGGGCGACAAAAGCGTATCTTTCAGAACGCCGAAATCCTGGCCGCGAAATGCCTTCCACTCTGTCACAATGACAAGAGCGTCTGCACCAGCAGCCGCCTCCATCGGGGAAGAACAAATGCCCACACGATCAATTCCGCCGGGTACACCTGCCATATCCAACTGCAGGCAACGCAGCGCTTCAACCGAAGCGATTGGATCATAGGCGCGAACGTTCGCACCGGCACCAAGCAATTGGCGAATGACTTCACGGCTCGGCGCTTCGCGCATGTCGTCAGTCTCGGGCTTGAAAGCCAGACCCCATATGGCGAAAGTCTTGCCAGCAAGATTTGAACCGAAACGTTTTCTGATTTTCTCAATAAGAATCTGCTTCTGGCTATTGTTGACCTCTTCGACAGCCTGCAATATTTTCAGGTCCAGTCCATTGTCGGTGGCCGTTTGCTGCAGCGCCCGAACATCTTTCGGAAAACACGATCCGCCATATCCGGTCCCGGCATAGAGAAAACTGTATCCTATCCGCGTATCAGAACCGATACCTTGTCTCACCATTTCAATATCGACGCCCACCTGATCGGCAAGATTTGCCAATTCATTCATGAAGCTGATCCGTGTCGCCAGCATGGCGTTGGCTGCATATTTGGTAAACTCCGCGGATCGAAGATCCATGAAGATCAACCGATCATGATTGCGGTTGAATGGTGCATAGATGCTGCGCATGGTTGATCTTGCAAGATCCGCATCGCGGTCAGCGCCATCGATACCAATGATGATCCTGTCGGGCCGCATGAAGTCGGATACAGCGGCGCCTTCCTTCAAAAACTCCGGGTTTGAAATCACCTTAAACCCTACATCCTCAAGATTGCGCTGTTTCAACTGCGCAGAAATGGCAACAGCCACCTTGTCACCGGTTCCTACCGGGACAGTCGATTTGTCAACGACAAGCATTGGACGCGTCATGTACCGGCCGATATTGGAAGCGGCCGATATCACATATTGCAAATCAGCGGCGCCATTTTCACCAGACGGTGTTCCCACTGCGATAAACTGTATCTCGCCGTGTGAAACACTCGTTTCTATGTCATCGGTAAATCGAAGGCGGTCCGCGGCAGTATTGCGATCAAAAAGCTCGCGCAATCCCTGCTCATAAATCGGTACGATTCCGGCCTGCAGGCGCGCAATCTTTTCACTGTCGGTATCCAGGCAAAGGACATTGTTTCCCTGCTCAGCAAGACAAGCCGCTGTAACGAGGCCAACATACCCCGTGCCGATGATGGTAATTTTCATTCTTCCGTCCCAAAAAACACGTAATGAGTGTGAAATTCCAGTTCGCAGGCCTCTTGCAAGCAAAACATTCAATAGACGGCGCTGGCCGTTTTGCAAACCAAACAATCCGGCAAGCACCCGTTTCATCGAGCTCGTTTTGGCCGGGCGATGCAATTTATGAGGTGTATATTAAAACCCATGCATGATATTTCACGAGCTTAAATGAGGCAATTTGCTGGTGGCCTCCAAGAAGTTCGCTTGCGCTTTTCTACAGGGCTGCCGGATCGTGAGTGGATACCGCTTCAACCGTCCGCGCCCGAAATGCTCAAGACGCCATTGCGCTCAAATTTGTTGGCCCATTCAAAAAGCACGCGTTGAAAAGTTACCAAATTCCACTTTACGTGCCTAAAACTTTAATTCCCCCTTTAGCGGCATGTCATTTGTTGTTTGCTAGCGTAGCGCCGTAATCAGGAATACACATGCCATGGTCCGCTACTTGCTCGACTTCAAGACAATTCACGATGTTGCGGTCCGTACCATCATATTCACTCTCGCAATCGCGCTTCTGTCCGCTGTCGCAACGGAGCAGAGCTACAAATTGTTCTTTCCAGATATGTATTCCATCATTGGCGGTAAGCCATTTTTGGTTGCTTTCTCGCTTGCCATCTTGCTCGGCATGCCAATCATTGGTGTATTTTTCTCGGCCGGATTGGAAATAAATCGTCTCAACACCCGCCTCGAATCCCTTGCACAGGAAGATCCTCTCACCGGCCTGATGAACCGGCGTAAATTTTTTGAAACCGTCTCGACAAGACGGTCCACAGATTCGCAGGAATTGGTCATGCGCAATCGCGGCGCTTTACTGATTGTCGATGCTGATTTTTTCAAACGCATAAATGATGATCACGGCCATCAGGCGGGTGATGAAGCGCTGATATTCATTGCCGAAGCAATGCGTCAAACCGTGCGCGACGATGATGCAGTGGGCCGCTTGGGCGGCGAAGAGTTTGGCGTGTTTCTCCACGAGGCGGATCAAGGGACTGCATTTGAAGTGGCTGAACGCATCCGAAGTTCGATTTGTGCCATGCCAATTGAGATTATGGGACAGAAGATCAGCCTTTCGGTCAGCATCGGAGGCACGGAAGCCCTTCGCTCTCAGACGCTGTCAGACTGTATGCGAAATGCTGATATTCTTCTTTATGCGTCGAAACAGTCGGGCCGTAACAAGACACTTTTCGCAGGTCCGGCGGGAATTGCTCCCTTCATCGATGTTCTGCCAGTCGACCGGCGCACACGTGTCAACGCGCGCGCTTGAGCACCTCGCCAACGCCCAGGCTCTCCAACTGCATCGCAATAGCATCGAGTGCATCTTCCACGCTCTTGCGATAATCACTGCCACCGCCGGTGATTCCAAGATCAGCCAGATAGCGCGCGCGAAAAATATCTGACGAAAAAAGGCCATGCAGGTAGGTCCCGGCAACGCGTCCGTTTGGCGAGACTGCGCCCTCAGGCCGTCCATCAATAACGGAAAATGGTCTCGCCGCATCAATGCCTGAAGTTACGCCAAGATGGATTTCATAGCCGTGTAACGGCACATCATACTTTATCGACAGTGCTTGGCTGTTTCGCACTGTCTTTTCCGGCGCCATAACCGTTGTAACATCCAACAGCGATAGGCCATCAATCTCGCGAACGCTGCCTTCCAGACCCAGCGGATCTGAAACCGATGTGCCAAGCATCTGGTATCCACCACAAATACCAAGCACATGCCCGCCGCGCTCGACGTGCAATTTCAAATCCCTGCCCCACCCATTTGCCTTCAACATCTGAAGATCACTGATCGTCGACTTTGAACCGGGAATGATGACCAGCACAGCATTTTCAGGTATAGCCTCGCCCTTGTGGACATATCGCATGTCCACGCCAGGCTCCGCTTTCAGCGGGTCAAGATCATCAAAATTTGCAATCCGGTCCAGAACAAGAACGGCAACAACAGACCTGCCGTCACCACTATCACGCAGTTTGCGCTCCAAAATGACCGAGTCTTCCGGTGGCAGGTGCGAAGCCTCCTTCAGCCATGGCACGACTCCAAAACACTCCCACCCTGTAAATGAATTGATTGCACTGAGACCGTCATCAAACAGCGTCACATCGCCGCGAAATTTGTTGATCAAATAGCCAACAATCATGTCCCGGTCCGCCTGCGGCAAAATTGCATGTGTCCCAACCAGTGACGCGATCACTCCGCCGCGATCAATATCACCAACCAACACCACGGGCACATTTGCTGCAGTCGCAAAACCCATGTTTGCAATGTCACCTGCCCGCAAATTGATTTCAGCTGGTGAACCTGCACCTTCGACAATAATGAGGTCGGCATCGTCGGAAAGTCTGTTGAAGCTCTCTAGCACCGAGGCCAGAAGCTTTGGCTTCAGGGCCTGATAATCCCGGCCTTTCGCCGATCCCACGACTTTTCCCTGAACAACAATCTGAGATCCGGTTTCCGATTGCGGTTTCAGCAAGACCGGGTTCATGTGAACAGAAGGCGCCACACCGCAAGCAAGTGCTTGCAGCCATTGAGCCCGCCCGATTTCACCACCGTCTTCTGCCACGGCGGCATTGTTTGACATGTTCTGCGGTTTGAACGGTTTGACCTTAAGCCCCTTCATGCGCGCCAGTCGGCACAGCCCGGCAACCAGCACCGTCTTGCCGACATCCGACCCCGTTCCTTGAAGCATTATCGCTTTAGCCATGGCCTACCGGTTAGCTCAAACGTTCTGGCTTCGCCAGCGTCGAAGCGACAATTCGAGCCTTTGCAACGTGATGCCCGTGACATTTCCGCTCTTTGCGGCATAGTGCCTACGGGAGGAACTAACATGGCGACAATTGCATTTATCGGACTTGGCAATATGGGCAACCCGATGGCCGCAAGCCTCGTCACGGCAGGCCACCGCGTTATCGGGTTCGATCTCATAGCCAAAAACCGGGAAATCGCGCAGGCAAACGGCGTTGAAATCTCGCACAACGGCGCTGCGGCGCTGGCAGAGGCCAAGATTATCATAACCATGCTGTCAAAAGGCAGTCAGGTCGTCGAAGTTTACGGCGAACTGGCACCAATGGCACAGCCGGGCAGCCTTTTTATTGATTGTTCAACCATTGATGTCGCGTCTTCGCGCAGCGCCCACGCCATGGCGGAGGATTATGGACACCTCTCCGTCGATGCACCTGTCAACGGCAATGTGGAAACCGCGGGAAATGGCACCCTCACTGTCATGGTCGGGGGTGAAGATCAGGCTGTTGCAATGGCACACCCGGTTTTGTCGAAACTCGGTTCAACAGTCATTCATTGTGGTGGCCCGGGTTCCGGTCAGGCGGCGAAAATTTGCAACAATCTGATCCTTGGAATTTCCATGATTGGCGTTTCAGAAGCCTTCGTTCTCGCAAGCCATCTCGGCCTTTCTGCAGAAGCCTTGTTCGAAGTGGCGTCAGCCTCGTCCGGCCAATGCTGGAGTCTCACCCACCATTGCCCGGTGCCAGGCCCGGTTCCCTCTTCGCCTGCAAACCATGATTACAAGGCGGTTTTCGCTTCTACCCTCATGTTCAAGGATCTGAAACTCGCGCAGGAAACCGCGCTCGAACTTGGCGCAGTCACACCGATGGCGGCCCAAGCGGCCCAACTCTTTGCGCTGCATAACCGTTCTGGCAACGGTATGCGCGATTTCTCGTCCATCATCGAATTGTTCGGCAAGAAAAATGCCTGATCGCGACCAAATTCGATCAAAGCGAAAAAAATCGTCCGAACTGCCGAAAAAATGAGCGATTCACCAATACTTAAACTCTCGCTAACTGCACGGTAACGATGTCAGTCTAAAAGGGATGTCAAGGCGGCGATCAAAAGCCGCCACTGCTCCGGATCAGGTACTGCGTACCGGAGTTGTAACTCTCGCGTTTGTATCGTGTTGCGAGAAGCCAAGCGTAACCATGGCAAGCCGCGTCTCTCCGTGAAGGAGAGCGCGGTTTTCGCTTTATTAACCCTGTCTCGAAAACGCGCGCTGCAAAGACAACAAACCCTGATCGTTAATGATTGCATTCAGCCTTTGTTGGTAATTTCCCGTTAACGATGGTCTAGGTTGCAAATCGAGTGTGTTTCGTTTTGCCGGCCTGCCATTCGATTGGCTATTGACCCTTTTTGTTTTGCGTACAGGTTCACATGCGTTCGCCATTGGTTTTCAGTTCCATCGCCGCCATGCTTGCCTTGGCCGGCTGCACCTCCACCTCTTTGGTGGACGATCTCCAGATTCCGCGTCCGTCGATGGAAACAACCAGTTCGATCAAGAAGCTGCCTAAGCCTGCACCGCTCGTGCAAACGGCTGTATCCAAAAGCCCGCGTCTTGAGCAATCAGATCCCGGTCAGGACGAGATTGCAGCGATGTTAAATGTCGCTGACGCGGAAATGGAGAAAGCACCACAAATCAAACCCGATTTTTCGGACGATAATGAGCGGCCTGTCGTTCAAGCCGCTGCTTATCAGATGGCTCTGATTCACGGTCCGAAATTCCGCGATGCCGATCCGGTCAGTTTCGGCAGCATCTCGCCGCGTAAATTTTCCGTGCACGGCGTTGATGTGTCACGCTGGCAAGGCGACATCAATTGGTCCAAGCTGCGCGCCCAAGGCGCCAACTTCGCCTACATCAAGGCAACAGATGGCGGCGACCATATCGATCCGATGTTCCGCAAAAATTGGAAGGGCGCGAACGAAGCCGGCCTGAAACGTGGCGCCTATCATTTCTTCTATTGGTGCCGCACCGGCTCTGAACAGGCCGATTGGTTCATCCGCAATGTGCCAAAGTCAGCCAGCGCCCTGCCACCGGTCATCGACGTCGAATACAATCACGGCTCGCGCTGCAAATCACGCCCTTCGCGCCAAACTGTCCTGAAGAAAATGAAGACCTTCATGGACAAGCTCGAGGCCCACTACGGCCAGCGTCCGATCATCTACACCGCGCCGGATTTTTACGAAGACAACCTACAAGGCGAATTCGCTGGACATGCCTTCTGGTTGCGATCCACCGCAGCACATCCGAAAAAAGTCTACCCGGACCGCAAGTGGCTTTTCTGGCAATATTCAGGCACTGGCCTGTCACATGGTGTGCGCGGCGAAATCGATCTCAACGTCTTCAACGGAGACCCTGCATCCTGGAACCGCTGGTTGGCACGAACGACAGGCTGATGGTAGATCAAAGCCAAAGAAAAAGGGCCAAATTGGCCCTTTTCCATTTTCAGCTTTTCAATTCTAAAGCTTCCGAAGATCGCGCTCAGCCAAATCCAGAGCCTTCATGATCCGACCGACTGCCAGATCAACCGTCTCCCTCGTCCAGATCAGCGGCGGCGACAAGATCATCGTGTCGTAAACCGCCCGCATCATCATGCCGTTGGCAATCGCATGGTTGCGCACCGTGCTTCCCGCAACCCACCCCGGAAAGCGCTCGCGCGTTTCCTTGTCTTTAACGATCTCGATCGCGCCCATCAGCCCGAACGAACGCGCCTCGCCGACAATCGGGTGTTGCGCCACAGTATCCTGCAGCCTTTGTTTGAAATAGGGACCAACACCGGTACGGACATTTTCAATCATCCCGTCCCGCTCGATGATGGCAAGATTTTCCATCGCCACAGCGCAACAGACAGGATGGCCGGAGTAGGTATAGCCATGGGCGAATTCGCCGCCCTTTTCCGTCAAAACATCAGCGATCCGGTCCGAAACCAAAAGCGCCGAAAGCGGCAGATAACCGGAAGTCAAAGCTTTAGCCGTTGTGATTGTGTCCGGCTCAATCCCCATCGACTGCGCGGCAAACCATTCGCCGGTGCGCCCGTAAGCCGTGATCACCTCGTCAAGCATCAAAAGTACATCGTACTTGCGGCAGATGCGCTGCACCTCCGGCCAATAGTTGACGGGAGGAATCTTCACACCGCCCGCACCCATGATCGGTTCGCCGATAAACGCCGCAACGTTTTCAGCGCCCGCTTCCAGAATGGCGATCTCGACAGCCCGCGCTGCACGCAAGCCGAAGTCATGTTCGCTCTCGCCCTTTTCCTGCAGCTCGAAAGCATAAGGCGGCATCACATGGACAATGTTCGGCACTGCGCCATAAAGCTGCTCGTGCATCCCACTCATGCCGCCAAGCGACGCGCCCGTGATTGTCGAGCCGTGATAAGCCATGGTCCGCGAAATGATGCGGTTCTTTTTAGGCTGCCCCATCAACGCCCAATAGTGGCGTACGAGCCGCACAGCCGTATCGTTCGATTCCGAGCCTGACGAGCCGTAAAATACCTGATTGATGTGTTTGGGCGCCAACTGTGCCAGCCGCTGCGACAACAGCACCGGCGTTGGCGTCGAACAGCGGAAGAATGAGTTGTAATACGGCAATTCGTTCATCTGCCGTGCGGCAACCTCCGCCAATTCCTTGCGGCCATAACCAATATTTACACACCAAAGCCCCGCCATCCCGTCGAGGATTTCATTGTCCTCGCTGTCATAGATAAACGGCCCGTTTGCGCGGGTAATAATGCGCGCGCCAGCGTCGCGCAGATCCTTGTGGTCGGTAAAAGGATGGAGATGATGCGCAGCGTCAATCGCCTGCAGCTGTTCGAGAGTATGATTTTGGTAGGACATGAATGCCTCCTGTTGTTCTGACAAATTGCAAAATCATCAGACCATCGGCGGCGGGCTGTAACCAATCCGTGCGCACAAAAGCAGCAATTGCGACTGAAGCGTCACCGGCGATTCAACGACGGTGAAGCGGTGTTTTTCGACGAGAAAATCACGATTGCACATTTAACCAGTCTAGCCGCACCCTTGGCCAAAGCAACCCCGCAAAATATGGAACGCGAAAACGCGAAAGGCGAAGCGCCGCCCCCGCAACACTTCGCCCTTTGCTCCCGGCACACCGCCCTAAAATGACGTGCCGACTGCCCGTTGCGGCAACTGAGTCGCTGCAACTGTTTCATTATGGCGCATTTGCGTAAACATTCACCTACCAAATAAGACCTGTAACGATGCGATAAACGACAGCAGTTTTATCACCCCAAACCGCACTGCTAACCGCGCATCTCTTTTCCATCGTGGCAAGTCGTGACAGCAGCGAAGTGTGTCGGGCAATTGTTTGACGCCAGACAAAGGCGGGCGCAAAGATCACTGACAATTTTCGTTCAAACGAAACTGGAACCACGATGCCGCAATCCCGCACTTTACCCGGCCTTGCCGAGGAACTCGAAGCCATCAAATCGGCCTCACTGTGGAAAACCGAACGCGCGATCCTCACCGCTCAGGGCGCGCATATCCGAACCGCCGACGGGCGCGGCCTGTTCAATTTCTGCGCCAATAATTACCTTGGCCTCGCCAATCACCCTTCGCTCGTAAACGCCGCGAAAGAGGCTCTCGACACGCACGGATTGGGCATGGCTTCGGTCCGTTTTATTTGCGGCACAAGCGATCTCCATGCACAGCTTGAATCGCGCATTGCATCATACGTCGGCATGGAAGACTCCATCCTCTTCGCCGCCTGCTTCGACGCCAACGGTGGTGTGTTCGAGCCACTGTTCGGCGACAAGGACGCCATCATCTCCGATAGCTTGAACCATGCCTCGATCATCGACGGCATCCGCCTCTCCAAAGCCGCCCGCTACCGCTATGCAAACGGCGACATGAATGACCTTGAGGCACAACTCAAAGCCGCCCGCGAAAAGGGCGCACGCCGCGTCGTCATTGTCACTGATGGTGTTTTTTCCATGGACGGCTATTTCGCCGACCTCATCTCCATCCGCGCCCTTGCCGACCGTTACGATGCGCTCATCTTGGTCGATGATTGCCACGCCACCGGTTTCATCGGACCGAAAGGCGCAGGCACACCGGCCCGGGCAGGCGTCAAAGTCGATATCCTCACTGGAACGCTCGGCAAAGCGCTCGGCGGATCCATGGGTGGTTACATCGCGGCGTCAAAAGACGTCGTTGACCTGATGCGCCAGCGAGCGAGGCCCTACCTCTTCTCCAACGCACTGCCCCCGGCCATCACCGCCGCAGGCATTGCAGCAATTGATCTGGCTGAAAACGGCGACAAACTTCGTGAAAAGCTATTCGCCAACGCCAAACGCTTTCGTACAAACATGGCAAAGGCGGGTTTCAATCTTCTGCCTGGCGAACACCCGATCATCCCTGTGATGCTGGGCGAAGCAAAGCTCGCTCAGGAAATGGCAACCCGCCTTCACCAGCTCGGCATTTTCGTCACCGGCTTTTTCTTCCCGGTCGTGCCGCAGGGCAAAGCCCGCATACGCACACAGATGTCGGCAGCCCATTCCACCGGCGACATAGACGCAGCCGTCGCTGCCTTCACCATGGCGGGCAAAGAATTGGGAGTGATCTGATGCGCGCGCTTGTCAAGACCGAACGGTTCGAAGGCCTCACCATGCGCGATGAGCCGGTCCCGCAAATCGGCCCGGATGAAATCCTCATCAAGGTCAACAAGACCGGCATATGCGGAACGGATCTGCACATCTGGAAATGGGACGCCTGGGCGCAGAAGACGATTCCCGTGCCGATGATCGTGGGCCACGAATATGCCGGCGTGGTCACCGAAATCGGCAGCCATGTCCGCACGGTCCAAGTCGGCGATCGGGTATCAGGCGAAGGCCACCTCATCGGCATGAAAAGCCGCATGGCCCGCGCCGGGCACTTTCATCTTGATCCGGAAACCCAAGGCGTCGGCGTCAACGTGCCGGGCGCTTTTGCTGAATTTGTCAAAATCCCTGCCTTCAACGCCATCCATCTGCCACCGGAAGTGGACGATGAAATCGGCGCCATCCTCGACCCGCTCGGCAACGCCGTGCACACTGCCCTCTCATTTGATCTGGTTGGCGAAGACGTGCTGATCACTGGCGCAGGCCCGATTGGCATCATGGCCGCCGCCGTCTGCCGACATGTCGGCGCACGCCACGTCGTCATCACTGACGTCAACGATTACCGCCTGTCACTGTGCAACGAAGTCTGCAACGCCGTCACTGTCAACGTCGCCAACGAAGATTTGCAGGATGTCATGCACGGCATCGGCATGCGCGAAGGCTTTGACATCGGCCTCGAAATGTCCGGTGCGCCCAAAGCTTTCGATCAAATGGTCGACCGCATGATCATGGGCGGAAAGATCGCCATGCTCGGCATCCCCGCCGTTCCGGTCCCCGTCGATTGGAACCGCGTGATCTTCAAAGCCCTGACCATCAAGGGCATATACGGCCGCGAAATGTTCGAGACCTGGTACAAAATGATTGCCATGCTGCAATCAGGCCTCGACGTACGCAAAGTCATCACCCACCGGATGAAGGCCGAAGATTATGCGCAAGGGTTCGCGCTGATGAAGCAAGGGAGTTGCGGAAAAGTGGTGCTGGATTGGACCTAAACCAACCCATTATCCACCAAACTCTGCGCCATCGCCGGTGCTGACTCGCTAACCGGAATAAACTCCATTGCGAGCGCCATCCGTGTCCGGCTGTTGTCCATGATCGCCTGACGCCCCAGCTCCGGCACAATGCCCCGCGCCGCCGGATCAAATAGCGCAATCATCTTGATCACAAAATTCGGCAACTGGAACGTCGGAACTTTTCTGGTATCCGCCTTGTCCAATTTCGCCTTGATCGCGCGGGTCATATCGACAAACCATGCGCTCTCCGAAACGCCAACATAGCGCCCGCCGGTGGGTTCGCTCGTTTCCAGAGCCAAACGATGCATCTTGCCGATGTCGCGCACATCCACGCACGGAAACGACAGTGCCGGGCAGCCGGGATACTTGCCCTTCATGAACATTTGTATCACGGAAGCCGACGCGCCAAAATCACTGTCCAATAGCGGTCCCAGCACAAAGCCTGGATTGACTGAGGCGTAGTGAATGTCTGCCTTGGTTGTCGCCAAATAATCCCGTGCGGCGCGCTCGGCGAGTGTCTTGGACTTCTCGTAGGCGCTGACATTCGGACCATCCAACACCGTCCAGTCATCTTCCGTAAACGGCTTGGTCCGTGCGCCATGTCCCGCCATGATCGCCGCAATTGACGAAGTCTGCACAAACCGCTTCGCCCCTGCCGCAATTGCGGCTTTCAAAGCCCGCATCGTCCCATCTACCGCAGGACGGATCAAATCATTTTCATCCTTTGGCGCCCCGATAATGAATGGCGAGGCCACATGCAGCACGCCCCAAACGCCGTTCGATGCTTCGGCCCACCCCTTGTCCGACAACAAATCGGCTTCAGCAAACTCGAGCTTTGAAACATCGCAATGCCTGGCCAGCGTCGCTCTCACCTTGTCTGCCTTGGACTTATCCCGCACCGTACCGCGCACACGGTATCCCGCTCTCAGCAGTTCAACAGCACAATGCTTGGCAATAAAGCCGGAAATACCGGTCAACAGGATTAACTGGTCAGCCATTTTGGGCTCCTTCGGTTTCTTTACACTGTCAAGATAACGCTTGATACCAATTTGAAAAGGACAAATCGGCGCGTCGCTCAGGCGTTGCAGGTGGTCGCATCAATGGCTGATTTTGCTGGGCCAATCCTTGACAAAGAGACAACAGAAATCACGCCCGGAAGTGCGAGTCCCATGAGCGACATTTCTCCCGATCTGGAACCTGCAGCAGCCCCGGCCCGCTCCCGCGCCGGTGGCCGTCAGGGCAAGCGCGACACGCGGGCAGGCCCATTCGACCAGCCGCCTTTCCGCCAACTCAAGCGCCCGTTCGAACCGGTCAAATATGTCTCGGATGATCAGTTGGAATCCATCCATCTGGCCTCTCTGAGGGTGATGAAGGAAATCGGTCTCGACGTGTTACACGAAGGTGCGCGCGAGATCATGAAAAAGGCCGGTGCGGACGTTCGGCCAGGGGTCGAACGCGTACGCTTTGACCCTGATTTCGTGCTGGAAACCATCAGCACAGCACCCCGGGAATTTACCCTCCACGCCCGCAATCCCGAGCATAATGTCCGTTTTGGCGGCAATAACATTATCTTC
>JANMEX010000317.1:0-8197 GCA_031377485.1 Phyllobacteriaceae bacterium | reverse complement strand
CAATCTGGAAGCCAATCTCGCCAGCACCCAGAAGGGCGGCGTGGCGAATGTCGAATACAGCCAGGCAGACGCGATCAAGGTGATCCAAGGGGCTAAATAAGCTCAGCGCGCCATTGTATCCGGCGCGTGACAGAAATGAACTTGCCGGGCTGAAATGCCCGGCGGGCTCCCTTTTAATTGGATATTTCCAGGGAATGCCATGCTGCCGCACCCTGTGCTGGAAGTCGAAGATATCGCCATTCGGTTTGGGGAAGTGCAGGCTCTGGACGGAGTTTCACTGCGCGTAAACCCTGGCGAATGCATTGGTCTTGTCGGCCACAATGGCGCCGGCAAATCGACAATCGTCAGCGTCATCAACGGCGGTCTCACACCCCATCGCGGCAAGATTTCCGGTGATGGGCAGTCTTTGCTTTCCTATGGCATCGGCGTTGCCCGCAATCGCGGGGTGCGCTGTGTGTTCCAGGAACTGTCGCTCTGCCCGAACCTGAGCATCATTGAAAATACCCGCATCATGCACCGCAATCTTGGTGGTTTCGGCTGGCGCGCGAAAGCGGCTGCGATTATCTCAAACAGCCTTGATCTTGTCTTTCCCAACCACGGAATAGACATCTCCGCATCGGTGGGCAGCCTCTCGATAGCCGAACGCCAGATGATCGAGATTGCCATGGCGTTTTCCGACGCTGGCACGCCGCCGCGCCTCGTCATTCTGGATGAGCCTACATCGTCGCTAGACGCTGGAGTTGCATCGCAGCTGCTCAGTCACGTTGGCCGTTTTGTCGCTGCGGGTGGCGCCGTCTTGCTGATATCGCACATCTTGCACGAGGTCTTGTCCATTGCCAGCCGGATCATTGTGATGAAAGATGGCCAGATCTGCGCTGAACGGCCAGCAAGCCAATTCACCCACGCTTCTCTGGTCGAAGCGATGGGCAGTGTCGCCAGCGCCGTTGAAGCGCGCCAGTCGGCGGCAAAATCCACTAAATCGGCGCTATTTTTGGCATTGACGCGCGGCCTGTCATTTGAGGCGCGGCGCGGCGAGATCGTGGGTCTTGCCGGACTCGGCGGCCACGGCCAGACTGACATGCTGCTCGCCCTTTTTGAACATCACAGTCCCAATTGGCTGCCCCGCAGGGACCCGGAAGTTGCCTTTGTGGCTGGTGACCGCCGCGAGAATGGTATTTTCGAACTTTGGAGCATTCTCAGGAACATGACCATCGCTGCCTTGCCGGATCTGTCGCCGCGCGGCTTTGTGCATGACAACGCGGAAACTGGGCGCGGCGCGGATTGGAAAAGCCGGATCGGCATTAGAACTCCCGACATGGAAAACCGCATCCTTTCGCTATCCGGCGGCAATCAGCAGAAGGTGCTGTTCGCCCGCGCGCTTTCTACTCG
Organism: Phyllobacteriaceae bacterium; assembly: GCA_031377485.1. GTDB lineage: Bacteria > Pseudomonadota > Alphaproteobacteria > Rhizobiales > Rhizobiaceae > JANMEX01. The sequence goes on along the minus strand of JANMEX010000317.1, from coordinate 6,808 downwards.
TGCGCCTGTCGTCCTCATGGATGACCCGATGCGTGGCGTCGATGTTGGCACCAAGCATGAGGTTTACCGTATCATCCGCGCCGAGGCTGACGCTGGCCGAACTTTTGTCTGGTATTCGACGGAAATGGAGGAAATGAGCCTGTGCGACCGCGTCTACGTCTTCCGCGATGGGGCCATTGTCGAAGAGCTGGCAGGTGATGCGATTTCCGAGAGGGCGATTCTCGCGGCTTCATTTGCGGGAGCCGCAACATGAAAATGTCTTCCAAGTATATGCGATTGCTGGTTCCGGTACTATCGCTCTTGCTTCTGCTGGCCGGAGTTTTCTATTTGCAGCCTCGCGCTATGAGCTACATGGGGCTCAATCTTCTGTTCAATCTGGCTGTGCCGATTGCCCTCGCGACAATCGCCCAGATGCTGATCATGTCGGTCAACGATCTTGACCTGTCGATGGGAACTTTCGTCAGCTTTGTGGCCTGCGTTACGGCGACCTACCTCAATGACACGCCCGCACTTGGCGCACTGATCCTTCTGGCTGCGATCGCGGTCTATGCTGTCATGGGCGTAGTGATTTATCTGCGCAATCTGCCATCCATCGTTGTGACCTTGGGCATGAGCTTTATCTGGGCCGGCCTTGCCGTTCTGTTGTTGCCTGCGCCTGGAGGCACGGCTCCTGTCTGGATCCGCAGCCTGATGATCTCAAAGCCTCCATTGGTGCCGATGGCCATCATCGCCTCGGCGATCATTGCCGTAGTGGCGCACGTGATTGTCATGAGATCCTCGTTTGGAGTGCTGATCCGGGGTGTGGGTGGAAACCAGCGTTCGGTGGAGCGGGCAGGCTGGTCGATCATCGCTGCACGTGGAGGCGCCTATGCGCTGGCCGCCTGTTTTGCCGTGGCGGCCGGGATCACGCTGGTCGGACTGGCGACTTCAGCTGATGCCAATATCGCGTTGCGCTACACCTTGCTGTCAATCGCGGGTGTAATTTTGGGCGGCGGGGAGTTTACAGGTGGCCGGGTTTCCCCGATCGGAGCGGTGATCGGCGCATTGACTCTGACCTTGGCAGGATCGTTCCTTTCGTTCCTGAGAATCTCGCCCGATTGGCAAATCGGTGCACAGGGCGTGATCCTCATTCTGGTTCTTGCGCTCAGACTGATCTTCAGTGGCCGGACGGCAAAGACCGCGCGGAGTGCAAAGACATGAAAACCATTTTTGCAAAGCCGTGGATATGGTCCTTTCTGGCGGCACTGTCAGTCTGGGTAGCGACGGTTGCTGTGACCGCGGGATCCAGCATGCAGGGGTTATCGCAAGCCGCGCTCACTTTCGCTTCGTTTTCCGTGATGGTCGGCGTCGGGCAGATGTTCGTCATCACACTAGGGCCAGGCAACATTGACCTGTCGGTGCCCGCCACCATGACACTGGCCGGGACCATCGCCCTGAAGCTTATGGACACCAATGACGGCATGATACTGCAGGGTCTGACTGTAACACTGCTGATTGGCGTGACGGTTGGCGTTGCCAATTACACACTGATCAAGCTGCTGCGCATCCCGCCGATCATTGCGACACTGTCGATGAGCTTTATCGTCCAGTCGACGGCCATCTGGACCAACCGGGGTCTGCGCATCAAGCCGCCCGCAATCCTTGCGGAGTTCTCCATCGCCTCGACTCTCGGCATCCCAAATGTGGCGCTGATCGCATTTGCCCTGTCTGTGCTTGCATGGGGGCTGTTGCATCGCACTGTCTATGGCCGATGGATCGCCGCAATCGGACAAAGTCTGCCGGCCGCAAGAATGGCCGGAGTTCCAGTCGATGGAACGCGGTTTGTAACCTACATTTTCTGCGCCGTCATGGCCGCCCTCTGCGGCACGCTGTTATCCTGCTTTTCCGGTGGCGCGGCGCTCAACATGGGTGCGGAATATCTGCTGATCTCTATCGCTGTCGTGGTGATTGGCGGAACAGCAGTGGCAGGCGGTGACAGCAATGTGCCCGGCATATGGGGGGCCTCGCTGTTCATGTTTCTCGTCGTATCCATGCTCAACACCTACGGTTTTGGCGCTGGAGTGCGCCTCATCATGACCGGGCTCATCATCATCAGCGTCATTCTCGTGGCCAGCGGCCGCCAGAACGGGACGCGTTAACGGAGGCAATTATGGCCGATGCTCAATACCAGATTGACGATCAGCGCTTTGTGCATCTGATCGTCGGATCATCGCGCCTTACCAGGCTTTACTCCGGCTGCCGTTGGGCGGAAGGCCCGGTGTGGTTCAACGACCTTGGCTGCCTATTGTGGAGCGATATCCCGAACCAGCGCATATTGCGCTGGTCGGACAAGCCGCTGGCGGGTGAAAGTGTTTCTGTTTTCCGCAGTCCCTCCAATTTTGCCAATGGCCACACGCGTGACGCATCCGGTCGGCTTGTTTCCTGCGAGCACGGCACCCGCCGCGTCACCAGGACAGAGATTGATGGTTCGGTCACTGTTCTTGCGGACAGCTTCAATGGCAAACGCCTGAATTCCCCCAATGATGTCATCGTCCACAGCGACGGCAGTATCTGGTTCACTGATCCGACCTACGGGATCATGTCTGACTACGAGGGCTACCGCGCCACGCCTGAACAGCCGGTGCATGGAGTCTACCGAATTGATCCTTCCGGCTTGATATCATTGGTAGCAGATGATTTTACCCAGCCCAACGGGTTGGTTTTCTCTCCGGATGAAACCAAGCTTTACATTGCCGACAGCGCCTTCAGCCATGATCCAGCTGCGCCGCGCCATATCCGGGTCTTTGATGTCAACGGGACTAAACTGAGTAATGGCCGTGTCTTTGCTCATATTGACGCTGGCCTGCCCGATGGTATCCGCGTCGATATGGACGGCAACCTTTGGTCCTCTGCTGCTGATGGCGTTCATTGCTTTGCGCCGGACGGCACGCGCTTGGGCAAGATTTTTGTACCAGAGACGGTGGCGAACCTGACCTTCGGCGGGCCGCGCCGCAACCGACTCTTCATTGCCGCGACGTCTTCGATGTATGAAATATACGTTGCTGCAACCGGTGGGCAAAAGCCCTGAAACATCCGGACTCCGGCAATGCGTTGAAACGACCCTGCTTGCAGCCTCAAAATCTCCGGCTTGAAATTTGGAGCTGTGGAATACAGTTTCAACGCGGTTTCATGCGTGAATGCCAAGGCAATCTCGACAACAATAATAGGGACTTTCGTTTTCTCCCATGCACATGTCCGTGCCGGGGCAGGAAGCCGGCCGTCCGCGATTGAGACAGCCATCGCAAAAAGCGGAAACACTGTTGATTTCCGGCGGGATTTCAGTCGGATAGGGAGTGTGAACACATCCAGCTCAAATCCTGGCGGAAATATCTGCCAATGCTGTTGCAGGGCTACCCATTTTCGTCGCTGAGTCAGGTCTATGTCTTGTTAATTTTGAGCAGTTCAAGTCGATTGTCTTCAATCGCGCTTGTCTGTGGGCCGGCGCAAACTCAAGGTCGGCACGAAGTGCCATCACGTGTCTCGGCGGTAGCTCGCCAAGCGATCGAACAAAACGGCAAACAGGATTGCCCCGCCAATGAAAGTGCCTTGCCAAAATGCGTTGATGCCCAAAAGGCCCAGACTATTCCGTATCACCTCGATCAGCATGGCTCCAATGATTGCACCCAGCGCTGTGCCGCCGCCGCCTGCGAGATTGGCCCCGCCGATGACCGCCGCCGCGATAACCTGCAATTCCATTCCGGAGCCAATATTGGTGGTTACGGCTCCCAGCCAGCCCGTCTGCACGATCCCCGCAATTCCCGCCGACAAGGAGGATATCATGTAGACTGCGACTTTGATCGCTTTTACCGGCACGCCGGTCAGCGTCGCAGCATTTTCATTGCCGCCGATTGCAAACACATGGCGGCCAAACCGCGTCCAGCGCAAGATGAACCCGGTCAGCAACCCGAGGACTAAAGTATACATCACAGGATTTGCAATTCCGAGAAACCAAGCCCCGCCGCCAAGCGCAAGCAGCTTGTCATGATCCGGCCCGAATTCAAAAACCACAGTGTTGCCGGACGCCACCATCGCAAGACTGCGCGCGATGGACAGCATGCCCAGTGTCACGACAAAAGGCGGCAATCCTATATACGCTATGAGAACTCCGTTGACCGCCCCGACGAAGAGTGCGGTTGCCACGGTCAGGGCTATTCCAACTTCGATCGAATAGCCTGCATGCATAACCACTGCCAAGACCATGCTGCACAGGCAAAGCACTGACCCCACGGACAGGTCTATCCCGCCGGTGATGATGACCAGTGTCATGCCCAATGCAATGATTGCCACAAAAGTCACGTTGCGGGTGATGTTGTAAAGGTTCTTGCTGGTGGCGAAACTGTCTGTTGCAAATGTCAGGGCCAAACTCGCCACAATCACGGCGATGAACACCCAAAACGTTTGGCTTGCAAGCACGCTCGACAGCCAGGTTTGCTGTTTTTGGGCAATTGAACTGCTCAATGAAGTTGACATGGTCGGCCTTTCCGAATGTGGTCAGACGGCTTCTATTGCGCCGGTGATCAACCCTGTCACCTCTTCAGGCGAGCTTTTGGCGATCGGTTTGTCCGCAACTTTGGTGCCACGCCGCATCACGATGACGCGGTCGGCGACTGTGAATACATCCGGCATGCGGTGACTGATGAGAACCACGGTTATGCCTTGATCGCGCAACCGGCGGATCAGGTTCAGCACTTCGGCCACCTGCCGCACCGAAATGGCGGCGGTGGGTTCGTCCATCAGCACAATCTTTGCGTTGCTAAGACGCGTTCGCGCAATCGCCACTGCTTGCCGCTGGCCGCCGGACATCTTCTTTACCAGATCGCGCGGCCGTGTTTCCGATTTCAACTCGGCAAATATTTCGCCCGCACGGCGGTACATCGTTGCATAGTCCAGTATTCGCAGCGGCCCGAAACCAATCCGCAATTCGCGGCCCAGATAGACATTGGCCGCCGCTGTGAGATTGTCGCACAGCGCCAAGTCCTGATGCACAATCTCGATGCCGTGCTCGCGCGCCTCGATCGGGCGGTGCATCACGATCTCTTTGCCATCCATCAAAAGGGAGCCGCTGCTCGGCCGAAAATTACCGGCCATCATTTTGACAAGCGTGGATTTTCCGGCGCCATTGTCGCCCATCAAGCCAACAACCTCGCCGGCCTCCAGCTCGAAGGATACGTCCTTGACCGCCTCGATGGCACCAAAATGCTTGGAAATATGCCTCAGTTCCAGAACTGCCACTTGGACTTCAGCTCCCCGAATAAAGACCCGACAATCTCAACTTTTCAAGCCAACGCGTCCGGTCAACCCACCCCTGAACCGCAATCCATTGCCTTGCCGCCCGAGCTGTATCTCACGCCGTATCAGTCTTAAAGTTTTATTGATCGATTCAGCAAAGTCAATGAAATCTTTGAGATAATAGCGCTGTCATTCATCCGGATTTCTGGTATATTTTTGTTGGAGCTGGGTGCCGAGGGAACAGTTTACCTTGGATCCTGGCTCTATCTGCGTGACGTTAATGGATGGGCCACTTGTTCCGATCCGAACTTCGGCAAAAGGGCTTTTCAAGCCCTTCGGAAACGAGCAGGCCACGTCAAACACTTTGCCGCTAAACGTGCGGCTTTTTTGGGAGGACTGCTGATATGAAGAAAACCTTGATGCTTGTCGCCGCCGTTCTGGCGCTCGGAACCAGCCTCGGATACGCCGAAGGCAAAAAGCAGCTCGTGATCGTCGTAAAGGGATTGGACAATCCCTTCTTCGAAGCGATAAACCAGGGCTGCCAGAAGTGGAACGCTGAAAACGCCGCCAGTGAGTACGAGTGTTTCTACACAGGCCCCGCTTCGACATCTGATGAGGCAGGTGAGGCACAGATTGTACAGGACATGCTGGGCAAGCCCACAACGGTCGCAATGGCAATTTCGCCCTCGAACGCAAAGCTGATTGCCCAAACCCTTAAAACCGCTGCGCCAACCATTCCGATCATGACATTGGACGCCGACCTTGCCGCCGAAGATGCAGGTCTGCGCAAGACTTATCTTGGTACTGACAACACCCTGATGGGCACAAAGATCGGTGAATATATCAAGAAGGCCAAGCCGAATGGCGGAACGATCTGCACGATCGAGGGCAACACCGGTGCTGACAACATTCTGCGCCGCGCCCAAGGAATGCGCGATGCGCTCTCCGGCAAACCCGGCCTTGCTGCTCTGGCAGGTGAAGGCGGCTGGACAGAAGTGCCAGGCTGCCCGGTATTCACCAATGACGACGGGGCCAAGGGCGTTCAAGCAATGACTGACATCCTTGCCGCCAACCCCAAACTTGACGCGTTCGGAATCATGGGTGGCTGGCCGCTGTTTGGTGCACCACAGCCATACCGCGACCTGTTCACCCCGATGAAGGACCGTATCGCCAGCAATGACTTCGTGATCGGCGCCGCAGACACCATCGGCGCCGAGGTTGATCTGGCCCGCGAAGGTCTTGTCACGGCGCTGGTCGGTCAGCGTCCGTTCGAGATGGGCTACCTTGCACCGGGCGCGATGATCGATTTGATCTCGGGCAAACCGGTCGCTGATCCTATCTTCACGGGATTGGATGAATGCACAAAGGACACGGTAGATACCTGCATCAAGAAATAATCTGCCGCAGAGATTTTATCTGTCCACTACACGATGGGCGCCCGGTCATTCCGGGCGCTTTCTTTTTGGGTTCAGGCGGTGGCACCTTCAAAAATCTCGAACCCTGTGTCGATGCTGCCCTTGGTTTCGGGCCGCTCTGGTGA
>JANMEX010000295.1:0-6761 GCA_031377485.1 Phyllobacteriaceae bacterium | reverse complement strand
GGTCGCGCGTGTCAAACAGCACCGAGCCCCCGGCCTGCATATAGGCGTCAATGCGGGCGATGGCCTTGTCGGATGGCATCGGCGCTTCCGGATCAATTGGCCAATAGAGCATCGGATAGAAGGCAAGTTCGTCGGCTTCCGCATCAACACCCACCGGATCTGCGGGTTCGAGCGTTGTCTTGTCAGTCAGGTACAGTGTGAGGCCTGTCAGCCCTTCCATGGCGACCTTGTCGGTCTCGGCGCTGCCGGTTTTGACGAAAGCGAGACGGGTCACGGAGATGGCGGCGATGGCTTCGGCGTCGCCGGGGCGGGCGTCGCTTTCCTGCGCGGTTGCGAGCGACGGAATAAGCCCGGGAAGGATGGCAATCGCCAAAAAGGCTGCCAGTGCCGCGCGGGCGATGGCCGGGCGGCGATTCATCAGGATCATGGCGAGGCTGTCCAGAATGAGAAGCAGGGCGGCGAGGGCCAGGAGCAAGCCTTTCAGCGAGCGGTTTTCGCCGGTGACGTAAGCGCGGGATTCGACTTTGCCGCTGAGCGTCGGCGTCAGCGCAGCTTTAAGGGTTGCGCCGGTGACAAGCATATTGAGTGCCACCGCACCTTCTTCGCTGCCATAAAGGCCGGGCGGATTTTCAAGTGTCACGGTGGGCATCTTGCCGGTTGCCAGCATCAAGGGCTTGGCGTCCGCCGGTGCCGGGCCGATCGCTCCGTTGGCGGCAATTATCCGCCACGGTTTGAGCGCAACATTGCCGGATGCGGCATTGCCTGATCCGGAGCCGGAGGCAAGCTGGATGGTCTGGCGCAGCATTTCAACGAACGATCCGGAAATCGGCAGGTTCGACCATGTGGCTTGCGGCGCCACATGGAACAGGACGATGCGGCCTTTGCCGCGCGAAGCGGCGGTGACCAGCGGCGTGCCATCGGTGAGGCTGGCCCAAGTGCGCGCGGCAAGTTCTGCGTCCGGCTCAGCCAAAACTTGGCGCGACACGGTGACATCCTTTGGCGGGGTGAGTGATGCGAACGGGCTTTCAGGCGGAAATTCCGCAACCGGCTGCGGTTCGGTCCATGACATGGAGCCTCCAAGTGCGCGCTCGCCCTTGCGCAAGGTTACCGGCAGGAATGGGTCTTCCGTTGCAGCAGCAAGGCGGGGACCTGCAAAGCGGATCAGCACGCCGCCTTTTTCAATGAACTCCTGCAAGCCAGGCGAGACGGATGCGGGCACTGTGCCGATATCGGCCATGATAATCACGGACGGGCGGCTTTCAAAGGCTTCGGTCAATCCTGCGCCAATTTCGGCATTCTTCGGCACGATGATGTCGGCGAAGGGCTCGATGGCTTTGCGAATATAGTAGAGCGGCGACAAGAGCGGCTGGGCCTGATCGGTTTCGTTGCCGGACAGGAGCGCGACACGCTTGCGCTTGAGATTGTCGTCGAGAACAAAGGTTGCAGCGGCAAGGCGCTGGCCTTCGATGGAGACGGACTGGATGTCGTTGCGCAACTCAAACGGGGCTTCGAGCTTGGCGTGGCCGGTCTGGCCGGAGGGGCTAAGCTGCGCCTCGCCAATGCGGCGGCCCTTGCCGTCAAAGGCGACAATGGTGACGGGCGCGGCTGCGCCATAGCTGGCGACTTCGATGTCGAGCGCATCGGCGGTGTTGGTCACAGCGGCAATGGCGGCAAATGGGGATGGATCTGGCGCGAACCAAAGAAGGCTGGCAAGCTCTGCGCCTTCCAGTGATTTGAATGCAGCCTCGTCGCCGGACTGATCAACTCCGTCGGAGAGAAAAGCCAGTGTGGCGCCGGACTGGTTTCCAAGAAGCTGTGTCAGCGCGGTCAGCGTTTTTTCACGTTCCGGCGCAGCGGGATGCGGTGTGATGGCGGCAAGTACTTTGCGCGCAGTAGACGGATCAAACGGGCCGGTTTCTGCCGTCGCCGGGGCGGATGTCGCGGCGATGTAGATGGTGCGGCCGCCGCGTTCGGCTTCGTCGATCAGATTGTTTGCGGTGCGCATTTGTGTTTCGGCAAGGCGGGCAGAGGGCCAACCATTATCAACAACGATGGCGAGCGGACCGGAGCCACCCGCAAGGCGCGTGACTGGATTGAGGATCGGATCTGCCAAGGCGAGAATTATAAAGGCCGCAAGGGCAAGGCGCAGCAGGAGAAGCCACCAAGGCGTTTTGCGCGGGGTGACTTCGTTCTTCAGCACTTTGGCCAAAATCTTCAGCGGCGGGAAGACTTCAACATCCGGGCGCGGCGGCGTGACGCGCAGCAGCCACCAGATCAGCGGCAGTATGAGCAATCCACCCAGCAGCAGCGGTGAACCAAAGCTGAGCGGCAAGAGCGCGTTCATGCTGGCAGTCCGTTCAGTGACGGGCCGGGTTCGGCGAATGTGGCGTGCAGTTTGACCAGAACGGGCGTCACCGGATCGCTGGTGCGGCTGACAGCATAGGTCCAACCACGGCGACGCACGGTTGCCGAGAGGGTTTCGCGCCGTGCCATGTACGCGGCCTTATATGCAGTGGCGACACTTTCGGCGCGCCCGGCAGATAGGCGCACGCCGGTTTCCGGATCGCGGAATTCGGTATGGCCAGTGTAGGGAAAGTCTTCCTCGACCGGATCGGCGACTTCAATCAGATGGCCGCGCAGTCCGCGTCCAAATAGCGGGTCTAGGCGGGCAAGCACGTCTTCTGCAGGCTCTGAAAAGTCGCTGGCAATGACGATTTCGGAGAAACGTTTGGCTGACGTGAAATCCGGTACTTCTGTGGCTTGTGGTGACACGGCAAGGCGCATGGCAAGCCGCGTTGCGCCGTCTCGCGCAGAAAATGGGTTGGCAAGGTTGGGCCAGGCGATGCGCTCGCCGGAGCGCGATAAAAGTTCGGCGAGCGCCAGTACGATGAGCAGGGCGCGGTCAGCCTTGGACGAGCGGGCAAGGGTGGACTGGAACTGCATCGATGGCGACGCATCGGCCCAAAGCCAGACCGTATGTGCCGCGTCCCACTCTTTTTCGCGCACATAGGAAGAATCATCGCGGGCGGAGCGGCGCCAGTCGATCATCTGCGCCGGTTCGCCGTTGGTGTGAGGACGGAACTGCCAGAAATTTTCACCCGATCCGCGCATTTTGCGGCCATGCCAGCCAGAGGCGACCGTGGCGGCTATGCGCTGGGCCTCGACCAGCAGATCGGGAATGGCAGATGCGCGGGTGCGCGCATCACCAAGAACCGAGGTGGCAGAGGATGGTTCGGCGGATCTGCCGATTGCAGCCATCAAAGGTTTGCCTTGACGAGGCGGGCGACCACATCGCGGACGCTGAGGCCATCGGCCCGTGCAGCAAATGTCAATGCCATGCGGTGCTGAAGGACAGGCTCGGCCAGTGCTGCAACATCATCGACAGACGGGGCAAGTCGGCCATCGTAAAGTGCCCTGGCACGGGCGCAGAGCGTCAGCGCCTGACCGGCACGCGGGCCGGGGCCCCACGAGACTTGAGCTGCGGTTTCCTTGTCGGCAGTGTCAGGCCGTGCGGCGCGCACCAGCTTGAGGATTGCGTCCACCACGGTTTCCGGCACGGGCATGGAGCGGACGAGCGTCTGCATCTGCGACAGGCGGTCGGCGTTGATGACGGCGGAGACTGATGCAGAGCCGACACCGGTTGTTTCGACAAGGATGCGCCGCTCTGCGTCGAGTTCCGGGTAAAGCACGTCAATCTGCATCAGGAAGCGGTCAAGCTGGGCTTCGGGCAGCGGATAGGTGCCTTCCTGCTCCAGCGGGTTCTGGGTGGCCAGCACATGGAACGGGCGCGGCAGGTCGTGGCGCTCGCCAGCGACCGTGACGTGGTATTCCTGCATCGCCTGCAGTAATGCAGACTGGGTGCGCGGCGACGCGCGGTTGATTTCGTCGGCCATCAGCAGTTGCGAGAAGACCGGACCCTTGATGAAGCGGAATGAGCGCTTGCCGTCGGCCGACTGGTCCATGACTTCCGAACCGATAATGTCAGCCGGCATAAGGTCCGGCGTAAACTGGATGCGCCGTTCTGCAAGGCCAAGCACGGTGCCAAGGGTTTCAACCAACTTGGTCTTGGCAAGGCCAGGCACGCCTACGAGCAGCGCATGACCACCTGCCAGAATTGCCACGAGGGAGCGCTCGACCACAGTTTCCTGACCGAAAATCAGCTTTGCTATGGTGGCACGGATGTTTTTCAGGTCGTCTTGCGCAGCTTCCGCCATGGCAATCATCGCCTTTGCGTCGGGGGCGGTGCTCATTGTGTTCATGGTCGACCTTCCTGCAAACGGCTTTGCCGCTGATTCGAACGTGTGACGGTATTTATGTGAACCTAATTCACCGGTCTGACATGACAAGCGCAACAAGAGTGACTATTTCGTGACATCATGGTCAATAAACACACAGACAATAACATTGCAGATGGCAACACGCAGCGCGGGATTGGCGATTTGCAGGCGCTGATTGCCCGCGCCAGCGATGGTTCACGCGGGTTGCCGCCGGTCGAAAAGTGGAATCCGCCTTTTTGCGGCGATATCGACATGGAAATTCGGGCAGACGGCACCTGGTTTTACATGGGAACGCCGATCGGACGCGCGCCACTGGTCCGGCTGTTTTCGACCGTTCTGCGGCGGGACGAGGACGGGAAGACATATTTGGTCACGCCTGTGGAAAAGGTCGGCATCCGTGTTGTTGACGCGCCTTTTCTGGCGGTTGAGATGGCAGTCACGGAATTTTCAACGGGGCCTCTGCTGACATTGCGTACCAATGTCGGTGATGTGGTCGAGGTTGGTGCGGAGCACCCGCTGCGGTTCGAGATTGAGCCGGTGACCGGCGGGCTGAAGCCCTATGTCCACGTGCGGGGGCGTTTGGAGGCGCTGTTGTCGCGGCCCTTGATGTATGATCTGGCGGCGCTCGGCGAGGATATCGCCATTGACGGCGTGGACTGGTTTGCGGTGCGCTCTGGCGGGCAAGTTTTCCCGGTCATTGAAAGTGCGCGGCTTGTGGAGTTGTCGCTGTGAGTGAATTTACCGCAGCCGAACTGCGGGCGCGCGTTGCCGCGGGACTGGTTTCCGGCGAAGAATATGGCGATTATCTCCTTAACCCACTTTTTGAGGCGGAGATGAAGGGCGCACGCTACAAGGATGCGGCGGTGCTGATCGGGCTGCGCGAAGCAGCCAACGGGACGCATGTCATCCTGACGCAACGGACCGAACATTTGGCGAGCCATGCAGGGCAGGTTGCCTTTCCCGGCGGCAAGATTGATCCTGAAGATGCCTCAGCGGAAGCGGCGGCCTTGCGCGAGGCGCAGGAGGAGATCGGGCTTGATCCTTCGTATGTCGATGTGATCGGGCGTTTGCCTGACTACCTGACGGGTTCCGGCTACCGGATCATGCCGGTGTTGGCGCAGGTTAATCCGCAAGCGGAATTGACCCGCAATCCGCAGGAGGTTGAAGCCGTTTTTGAGGTTCCGCTGGCTTTCCTGATGGATACCGGCAATCACATGCGCGAAAGCCGGATGTGGCAAGGCGTTGAACGTCACTATTATACGATGAACCACAGCGGCCACCGGATATGGGGCGTCACCGCTGGGATCATCCGCATGATGCATGAAAGGCTCTACCTTTGACCGCCAGACTGAATGACGCCGCGTTTTTGACCGCGCCCGCCGTGCAGCATTTGCTCGGGCTTTTGAACGCCGATGGTGAAGAGGCGCGGGTGGCGGGCGGCGCTGTGCGCAACGCGCTTCTCGGCCAGACTGTCAAGGACGTGGACATTGCAACAACTGCGCTTCCGGCTGAAGTGATCCGCCGCTGCGCAGATGCAGGGTTGCGCACGGTTCCGACGGGTATCGATCATGGCACTGTGACCGTGATTATCGATGGCGAACCGTTTGAGGTGACGACGCTCAGGGCAGATTCCGACCATGACGGGCGACGGGCGCAGGTGTCTTTCGGTCGCGACTGGAAGGTGGATGCCGAGCGGCGGGATTTCACGATCAACGGTCTCTATGCGACAGCGGACGGTCGGGTGATTGATCTCGTGGGCGGGTTGGACGACATTGCGACCAAGACCGTGCGGTTCATCGGCGATGCCGAGGAACGCATTAAAGAGGATTACTTGCGCATTTTACGCTTCTTCCGGTTTTTTGCCTGGTATGGGCACGGGCGACCGGACGCTGCCGCGATCAAGGCGATGGTGCGGCTGAAAGATGGGATCAACCAGCTTTCGGCGGAGCGTGTCTGGTCCGAATTGAAAACGCTTTTGTCAGCGCCAGACCCATCGCGGGCGCTGTTGTGGATGCGCCAAAGCGGGGTGCTGACACAAGTTTTACCGGAGAGCGAAAAGTGGGGGATTGACCTCATTCACGGACTGGTGCGCGCCGGGCATGAATTGGATTGGGCGATTGATCCGATGCTGCGCATCGAGGCGCTTGTGCCGCCTTATGATGCGCGCATGGAAGGTCTGGCAGCGCGGCTGCGTTTGTCGAAAGCGGAAGGTGCGCGGCTCATTGCTTGGGCGAAATCAGGCGAGGCAAAGCCTTCGCGCACCGACAAGATGTTGGCTCTGGAACTATACAAGGGTGAGCCGCAAGGCGTGCTTGACCGCCTCCGGCTGGCCGTGGCCTCTGCGCGTGAGAAGGGCGAGACCAAGACAGTCGAGGCGCTTTTGCGGCAGCTGGCATTTGCGGAAAGCTGGCAGAAGCCGGTGTTCCCGCTGAGCGGTGCGGACATGCTGGCAGGTGGTCTTGAATCCGGACCGGATGTCGGACG
>JANMEX010000178.1:0-4346 GCA_031377485.1 Phyllobacteriaceae bacterium | reverse complement strand
GTCGAGAGCATTTCAATCGGCCAGTCCGGCGCGCCCGGATGGCGCGTCAGGCCGCCATTTTCGTCCGAAAAGGAGTTGATAAGGACGATGCGCGACGGTGGGGTGATTTCACGGTAAACCTGTTTGCCCCACATGATCGGCGCATCGCCGGCCTGCATCCCGTAGTGATAGGTGCCGCCCGGACGCAGGTCCATCGAGGATTTGACGATCTTGACGCCCTTTGGTCCCCACCATTTTTGCATGTGCTCGGGTTTGGTGAAGCAATCGAACACCAATTGGCGCGGTGCGTCGTAAGTTCGGGAAATAACGAAAGGTTTATCTTCCAGTTTTGCAGGACCCTTGGAAAACTCTCCGGCCGCGTATTCGCCCAGCCTTGCCAATGTCTGCTCTCCGCCTTGCACCGCCCCGAATTTGACAGTTGCGTCGCGGGCATCTGCCGTTGGAAAGAGAAGGCGCAAAGTCACGAGCGTTTTGTCGCCTTGTGCTTCAAACGTGGTCGAGCCTTCAAAATGCGCCGGGTCGCTGAGTTCGCCGCCGTGATCGTAGATGATCAGTTCAGGCGGGGTGATCACCTTGTATTTGATCCAGTTGGGCCAAGGCTTTCCGTCCGGACCGTGCATCGTGTAGCGCCACAGGCCGCCGACGAAAAAGTTCATTTCATGTGTTTCGTTGCGGAACCCTTCGGGCCCCCACCAAGCGTCGATATGTTTTGCCTCTGTGAACATTTTAAACACAAGTTCCCGTGGTGCATTGACGAGACGGGAGACTTCGATGGTTTTGGCCGGGTCTGGCCGGTAAGGAATGTTCATGGCATTCTCCTTCAAGTGCGTTTCAAAAAGGCTTCAAGCCGGTCGAAGTTTTGTTCATTTGCTGCGGCGATGAAATCCTTGAGCGCTGCGTTGCTTTCGGCAGGCTCAAACCGCATCAGCCAGCTCAGCCGTGTGCCGGTGCCTTCGGGCATGAAAGTCATTGTCATCGTAAAAATGTGGATAGGCAGATGGTGGATGAAGACGATCCGCTCGGGGGGCGAGACATTTGTGAACGTTGATGTATTGACGAATTCTGCTCCGTTCGAAGCGTGCATTGTAAAATGCCAAGTGCCGCCGGGATGGAACTCGAAAGTATGGATCGTATTGCTGAAGCCGTCCGGCCCCCACCAGTGTTTCAGTTTTTCCGGATCGGCGAATGCTTCGAAAAGTGCTTCTCTCGGTGTGTCGAACACGCGGCTGTTGATCACATTCATTGGTTCAGCATCAATCTTTTCGGTCATCGGATTCCACCACATCTTTCTGAAGTTCCCGCAAATAGTCTTCCAGCCGATCAAGGCGGGCTTCCCAAAGCTCGCGGTATTCTTCGAGCCAACCGTCGAGTTTCTTCAACGGTTCCGGCTCCAGCTTGCATGGGCGCCACTGCGCAGTGCGGGTGCGGGAGATCAGCTTGGCGCGCTCCAGCACCTTCAAGTGCTTCGAAATGGCTGGCAGGCTCATCGTGAAGGGCTCTGCCAATTCGTTGACCGTTGCCTCGCCTTTTGACAGTCGCGCCAAAATTGCCCGGCGGGTCGGGTCTGCGAGGGCCGACAGCGTTTGGGACAAGGGGTCGAGCGACATTGATTAGCCATTTGGTTAATTAACTGAATGGCTAATTAATGCAAAAAAGAATACCGGTCAATAGAGATTACTGACCGGCTTGTTTTCAGAAATAATCCTGCAGTGGTATCACATCAAAGTTGCCGCTCTTCAAAGCCGCAATCGCCTGCGACGTGGAGAAGGAGCCTGCCACGGTCGTCGAGTAAGGCACTTTCTGCATCAGCGCAGCGCGGCGGAGGGACTTTGAATCGGATTCCGCTTTCGCACCATCCGTGGTGTTAAACACCAGTTGGACCTGACGGTTGCGGATCGCGTCTTCGATGTGCGGGCGGCCTTCCATGACCTTGTTGATCTTGATCGCAGGAATGCCATTTTCAGCCAAAAAGCGATGTGTGCCGCTGGTTGCCATCACCTTGAAGCCACTGTCGGACAGCATTTTTACCGCTGGCAACACACCTGCTTTGTCTTCGTCCTTGACGGAGACGAACAGGGTGCCGGAGCGTGGCAGCTCAACGCCTGCACCAAGCTGTGCTTTGGCAAACGCCAAAGCAAAATCGCGGTCAAGGCCCATAACCTCGCCGGTCGAGCGCATTTCGGGACCGAGCAGGGTATCTACTCCCGGGAAGCGGGCGAAGGGAAACACGGCTTCCTTGACGGCGATGTGACCGAGTTTGCGGGAGTTGACCTGCACACCATAGGCAGCCACGGCCTCATCCAACGTTTCGCCTGCCATGATCCGGGCTGCAATCTTGGCTATCGGCAGGCCGATGGTCTTCGCGACGAAAGGCACAGTCCGCGAGGCGCGCGGGTTGACTTCCAGCACATAGATTACATCGTCCTTGATGGCGTACTGGACATTCATCAGGCCGCCGACTTTCAGCGCACGGGCCATTTCGGCAGTTTGGCGTTCGAGCTCATCGACGATGTTGTCAGAGAGTGTGTGCACAGGCAGCGAACAAGCACTATCGCCCGAATGAATGCCTGCCTCTTCGATGTGTTCGAGAATGCCAGAAACATAAACGTTCTTGCCATCGCAAAGGCAATCAACATCCACTTCCGTGGCGTTGCTCAGATAGCTGTCGAACAGAAGCGGGTTTTTGCCGAGCAGCGTGTTGATCTGGCCCGTCTTGTCGTTCGGATATTTGGCCTTGATGTCTTCGGGCACGAGTTCCGGGACCGTATCCAGCAGGTATGATTGCAGCGAGGTTTCCGAGCGGATGATCTGCATGGCACGGCCGCCGAGCACGTAGGATGGCCGAACGACAAGCGGGAACCCGATTTCAGATGCGATGATACGGGCCTGCTCTACAGAATAGGCAATGCCGTTATTGGGCTGGTTGAGATCAAGTTTGACCAGAAGTTTTTGGAAACGGTCGCGGTCTTCTGCCAAATCAATGGCATCGGGCGAAGTGCCGAGGATCGGGATGCCTGCTTTTTCAAGCGCATTTGCAAGCTTGAGCGGCGTTTGTCCGCCAAACTGGACGATGACGCCATGCAGCGTTCCAGCTTCCTGCTCGACGCGCAGTATTTCCAGCACGTCTTCGGCCGTCAGCGGTTCGAAATACAGCCGGTCTGACGTGTCATAATCTGTGGACACGGTTTCCGGATTGCAGTTGATCATGATGGATTCATACCCTGCATCACGCAGGGCGAACGAGGCATGACAGCAGCAATAATCAAACTCGATGCCTTGGCCGATGCGGTTTGGACCGCCTCCGAGGATGACGACTTTCTTGCGATCAGAGACGCGAGCTTCGGAGCGGGTTTCGCCTGCAAACGGCGTCTCGTAAGTCGAATACATGTAAGCGGTCGGCGAGGCGAATTCTGCAGCGCAGGTGTCAATGCGCTTGTAAACCGGATGAACTTTCAGGTCGTTTCGCAGGTACGCAACTTCCTTGGCCTTCTTCCCGGTAAGTACGGCGAGGCGGGCGTCGGAGAATCCCATGGCCTTGAGCATGCGCAAATTCTGGGCGTCGTTGGGCAGCCCATGTTCCTTGACGCGGGCTTCCATGTCAGTGATGCCCTTCATCTGCTCAAGGAACCACGGGTCAATCTTGCAGCCGTCATGGACTTCCTCGACTGACATGCCAAGGCGCAGCGCTTGGGCAACCATGCGCAGACGGTCAGGTGTGGGTGTGCCGATCGCGGCGCGGATGGCGTTTTTGTCGTCTGACGTATCCGAACCGCTGCCGATGCCTGGAATTTCAATATCGTCGAGACCGGTAAGCCCGGTTTCGAGCCCACGCAGTGCTTTCTGCAGGGATTCCTGAAACGTGCGGCCGATGGCCATCACTTCGCCGACAGATTTCATCGCTGTGGTGAGGACAGGCGATGCGCCTGGGAATTTTTCGAAGGCAAAGCGCGGGATTTTGGTTACGACATAGTCGATGGACGGCTCGAACGAGGCGGGGGTTGCGCCGCCGGTGATGTCGTTTTCAAGTTCATCAAGCGTGTAGCCGACCGCAAGCTTGGCGGCGATCTTGGCTATCGGGAAGCCGGTGGCTTTGGACGCCAATGCCGAAGACCGGGAGACGCGCGGGTTCATTTCGATGACGATAAGGCGGCCGTCTTTCGGGTTCACAGCGAACTGAACGTTTGAGCCACCTGTTTCAACGCCGATCTCGCGCAGCACTGCAATCGATGCGTTGCGCATGATCTGGTATTCTTTGTCTGTCAGCGTGAGCGCAGGCGCGACAGTGATGCTGTCTCCGGTGTGTACGCCCATCGGATCAAGGTTTTCGATCGAACAGATGATGATGC
>JANMEX010000164.1:0-4274 GCA_031377485.1 Phyllobacteriaceae bacterium | reverse complement strand
CGACGCTGGAAGGCCGACGAGATTTCTGTGGAATTCAAAAGGCGGGCAGTCAATTCGGACCGGATTGAAAATGACGATGTTTCGCTCAAGGTTTCATGATTTCAAACGGCAGGTCTGCACTGTTGGCTGATGTTTCCAATTCGACGACCCAGAAGTCCGGGTCAAATCTCTGCTCTTTGTCGATAAAGTTGCTGAGGTCCATGTCGTTGCCAATTGACGGATCAAATTCAAAAAATCTTTGGCCAGTTGATGTGTCGTCATAGGACGTTTGCATGGCGGGCCGGTAAAAGGTCAACAAGTTGTCGCGCGAACGCACCACGATGTGAACTGCACCTGCTTCATCGGCGCCTTTTTTCAATATCGCCGCAAATCCTCCCGAGCCGTTGACACGGCGGATCATTTGGGAAACGAAAAAGGTGGAGGTCAGGCGGGCCAATTGATCACCCGGCGACGAGCCCGATTTCCTGCAATTTGCTCAGCACCTCGCGGTTCGGCTCACCGGAAACAGTCAGTTGGAACAGGTTCTGGAATTCCCGGATTGCATCCCGGGTCTTTGAACCGATTTTGCCGTCAACCTCGATGAAATCATTGCCAAAGGCCTTCAGACCTGCCTGCAGGCGCAAAACATCCGCATTTGACATACCACCGTCCGGTGAAGCTGCGCTGGCTTCTTCCGTTGCAACTTCCGCAGCTTGCTCGACCTCCGCCGCCATTGACTCAGTCTGAGCTGCCGCAGGCTTGGCGGCTACAGGCTTGGCAGTTACCGGCTTGGACGCAGACGGTCTGTTTTTCAAAACCGGTGCGGGAACTTTTTCTGCCGGAATGGAGGCTGTACGAATGGCGTCAAGCAATAGCGGGTCAATCTCGCCCGTCGGCTCAAGCCCGGCTTCCTGCTGAAATTTTGCAATCGCGGCTCGGGTTTTCGGTCCTGGAAGGCCGTCGACACTGCCGCTGTACATTTTCATTTGCGCCAATGCGGTCTGGATGTCCGCCAGCGTTTGGTCCGCTTGATTTTTGGCAGGTGCCATTGCATCTTCCCGCGTCACCTTGAATGACTGCGTCTTGGTGTCCTTGCTGGTCAAAGCGGCCATGGGCTTGGGCAGATCCGGAGCGACATATTCCTGCATGGAGCGCGTTGAAAACAGCGCATCCTTGTGCTGATAAGGTTGATAATACAGCGCGTTGGACGAGACATAAAACATCACGACCGCAAATGCGACGGTGCTTCCTGCAAGCGCAGGATTGGCCGAGATGCGCTGTCCAGCGTTGGACATCAACATCCCCGCGACATCCATGTATGTTGGCTGATGTTTAGGCCGTCTTGCGTTGCGTGCCATGATCGCGCTCCTCAAAAACACGAATGATGCGGACAGATTCGTCTTCGCCCGCCTTGTGCAGCGAGGTCACATTTGCCCCCTTTGCATGAATGGAAGCGAGGGCCACCGTAACCTTGGTGCCATGTCCCGGTTCACTGTTGATCTCCACCGAGCCGCCGTGCAGCTTTGCCATCTGCATGACCAAGGCAAGACCAAGGCCAGTGCCTTCATGTGCGCGGGCATTTCCACCATCAGCTTGATAATAAGGTGTTCCAGCGCGGCTCTGTTGCTCGCGGGTCATACCGATACCCGTGTCTTCAACGACGATCAGCATGCGTTCCGCATCGACATCAACCATCAGGCTGACCATTCCCTTTTCCGGTGTGAACTTCACGGCGTTGGCCAAAAGGTTGATCAGGATTTGCTGACAGACACGCTGGTCACCAGAGAATTCATCCAGTGCCGAATTCGGCAAGAAGTCGAGGCCGATGCTCTTGGTCATTGCAGCGTTTGAAACAATACCGACAGCGAAAGCGGCCGCCTCTGCCGGGGCAAAAGTAGACCCATGGAGCTCCAGATTGCCATTTTCAATACGGGACCAGTCGAGCATGGCGTTAACGACGCCAAGCAGATGCAGGCCCGACTGATGGACCAGTTCGATGTATTCGCGCTGACGATCATTTTCGAGAGGACCGAACATTTCCTGCTTCAGCATGTCGGAAAAGCCGACGATTGCATTCAATGGGGTGCGCAATTCATGACTGACGACAGCCAATGCGGCGTTGTCCAGCGAAACCGGCACCGAAGATGGCGCTTCCTCACGTTGCTTGTTTGAATGAACGGCCGTCAACAAAATGGCGTCATTGATGACTTTTGGATTTGCGCCGACTTGCACCCACGAAGGTGCGCCCTGCCCGTCAACCCGGCCGCTCTTGATGCGGAATGTGATTGGCTCCCAGCTTTGCGCAGCGGGAAGTGCATCAAGCCAAGACAAGAATGCCACTCTGTCAGCCAGATGAATGCGGTCAACAAGGTGCTTTCCGAAAAGCTCGGCTTGATCCAGATCCAGCAGTGATCGGGCGTTAGCGCCAACGGCGGCGACCAGGCCGTTTCGCGAAATTTGAACGACAAGTGCACCGGTGGGAGCGACCAAATCATCGGCGAATTCAAAGGTTGGGGTCACCGCATGCGTGTCTACCACCAATTGTTTCGGCGGTGAGGCGATCACATATCCGATGGCCGCCAAAACAACGGGCGCGAGTCCGGCAAAGCTGGACTGGACAGTTGCACCAAACGGAGCAGAGAACGAAACAATGAGTGCCGTGAAGCAAAGAATGGCTGCAGATATCGTCCATGCCCGGCGTGCCGTTTGCGAGCGCGAAGCTTCAAAAACCGCAATCGCAAGTGCCAGATAAAACACGGGGGCCAGTCCAACGCGCCCGCCTGTAATGGATAGGAACGCAACAGGAGCGGCGAATGCAATCACCAGATTTCTGACTCTAAGCGAACCGGAGATCGACACGATTGCAGCGGCAATGACGGGCATGGCAAAGGCCAAAGCCAGCATGGGGACAATGAGATTTGCGTTCAATTGTGCCGGAAGGTTTGCGCCAAGGTAAAGTACGGAAAACAGCGGAACGCAAAACAGAAAGCCTATAAGGCGAGACTGCAATTTCAGTTCGGCCTCGTCCGTAACATCAGGATTGACCCAACGTCGGCACATCGTCGAAACGGATTCGACGCCGGTCCCCCAATTGCCCAAGTTAATTGCCACTCTCATGCACTCATTTACGCTGCGCCAAACAAGGCGGTCACACTGATCACTGAAACTCGCATCACCGGTTTAAGGAATGGATAAAGGGCGCGTGTTTTCCGTGATTGATTGCCGGTTGGACCAACCGTTGTTCACTAATTCGGAGCCGTTTCCGGTAACGTGGTAAACGAACCGTTGCTTGAGTTTTCTGACCCCAATGGTCGCAAATTTCAATTTTATCTATTTTTATCAATAAGATGACTGGATAACGAGCAGTTCTCAATTCCGTTTCAATTTGAAAGACATGATGGCGGGTTTCAAGACACGTAAACTTTAAGTCAAATGCGCTGTGCAAGGATAATCCGGCGAGCAGACGCTCTGTAATTTTGACTGGATTGTAGATTGATCAGATTGGTATTTCGATTTGGTTTTTGGGCACTTTTGGTGTCGGCCGTGTTGCCGGGATTAAAGCATGCGGACGTTTTCAAGGATGGTGTGAACACCGAAACTTTGAACCGTGCCCTTATGATGTCAATTGCAGATTTTGCGAATTTTTGTGTGCGCAACCCGTCCGTTTGCCATACCGGAGAAAATGTCGCAGCTAACGTTTTGGAACAGGCAAAAACCCGCTTTATAACCGCATATCATGGTGTTCGTACCCAATTTGATGAACCGGATCGGGATACGACGACTGCAGGAATCGCGAAAAAATAGTCGCGTAATTTTTGAAAGCCCCGAAGTTGCTTGTTGTCAGGCGTCGCTTTCGGGTAACAGGGCTCATAATTGCGGAGCCGGATATGCAGACAGACTTGGCAACAATCGTAAGTGATTTTGAACTTCTCGACGATTGGGAAGATCGCTACCGCTACATTATTGATCTGGGCAAATCACTTGCGCCATTGTCAGACGAAGCGCGCTCGGACACCAACAAGGTTCAGGGCTGTGTGAGCCAAGTCTGGCTGGACACGTCGGTCGCTGACGGCTCTGACCCGGTAATCTCGTACAAAGGCGATTCTGATGCGCATATTGTACGCGGTCTGGTCGCTTTGGTGCTGGCAATTTATTCCGGACAGAAAGCCAGCATCATAAGAGATACGAATGCTCTCGATATTCTCAAGACCTTGGGGCTTGATCAGCACCTGTCACCGCAGCGTTCGAACGGATTGAAAGCAATGGTTCAACGGATCAAGCGCGATTCGGAAACC
>JANMEX010000159.1:0-2379 GCA_031377485.1 Phyllobacteriaceae bacterium | reverse complement strand
GCGCATTCTCATCACACGACCGGAACCCGGCGCATCCCGCACGGCGGCAAGGTTGACTGCGGCGGGTTTTGACGCTGTGGTTCTGCCGCTCGCCAAAATAGTGCCGCTTGCTTTTGAAATGCCGATTGGAAAATTCGATGCGCTGATAGTCACAAGTGCGCAGGCACTGAAATCTGGTGATTTTGCTCCATTTTCTAACTTACCTGTTTTTGCGGTTGGCGAGACGACGGCAAAAGCGGCGTCGAATGCTGGCTTTGAAAACATCAACGTGGCAGGCGGCAGTGTAGCGACGATCATTGAGCTTGTGAAATCTTTGATGCCGTCGGGCGCAAGGATGCTTTATGTCTGTGGAAAAGTGCGGCGGGCTGAACTCGAAGTGGAGCTTAACGCGGCAGGTTTTGCATTAGAGGCTGTCGAAACCTATGACGCGCAGCCGATTGTCTATGGTGAGGAAGCCATTGTGTCGTGTGCGAGTGGTTCGAAATTTGATGCTGTCGTCTTGATGTCGCTGCAAGCGGCAGAGTTGTTTGATGGTTTAAGGAACAACAAGACACTTGGTTCGCTGGCTAAGGATGCGCTGATCGTTTGTTTCTCGCAGCGCATTGCGGACGGTATGGATGCGAAAGTCGCGGTGACGGCCGAGCCGACCGAGGATTCTCTGCTAGAGCTGCTCGCTAAGCACTTCCCCGCATAAATTCATTCCAAAAACAAAGCACCCGCCAGTGCGGCGGGTGCGAATTCGATCAGTTTGCCGTTTCCGGCTAGGTTTTGAAAACTTTAGCCTTGGGCTTTGCGAGCCACTGCGCGAATGTCAGCGCGGGCAATGCCGAGGTCGGCGAGGGTCCGGTTTGACAGGCCTGACAATTCAGCCACTGAATTCCGGTAATTGCGCCAATTGTTGTAAGAGCGGGTAAGGTTCATTTTAGTTTCTCCTTTCGAGAGCTATCAGTCGCTTCTTTGTTTGACCGATGATGCAAAGATAGTTGAAAGCGCTTTCAATTTGAAGAGATGATATTGCAGTGCAGCAATGCGTGAGGCGCAATGGTTGAGGGATTGTCCTGCTTCGCTCCTTCGGAGTATCCGTGTTAATCAAGCGGTTTTTTCAATCCAGTTTCGATTTGCTTTGAGAAGGGCATTTGCGAGAACGAGGAGCTTGCGCATGATGGCGGTTATGGCGAGTTTGGGTGGTTTTCCTGCGGCGATGAACTGGGCATATTTGATTTTGAGCTCAGGGTTGAACCGCATGGCGGCGATGGCGGGCATGTAGAGGGCTTGCCTCACATTCGAGCGGCCGCCTTGAACATGGGAGCGTCCTTTCCATGTGCCCGATTGCCGAGCCATCGGGGCGAGGCCTGCCAGACTTGCCGCCTGTTTTGGATCGAGGTCTCCCAGCTCCGGCATTTCGGTGACGAGCTTGGCAGCGGTGATGCCTGAGATTCCAGGGATTGAGACCAGGATGGCGAAGCGGACGGCAAGCGCGGCATCGGCATTGACGATGGCTGTGATGGCATCGTCAACCGCAGCGATGTCCCGCCCGATCTGGGCCAGCCGCCGACTGTTCTGCCGCTTGAGAAGAGGCACTGAGACGTTCTTGGAGCGGTTTTTGGCAGCAGTCCTGTCCTTGATCAGGGCCTCGCGCGCCATGTGAAGATCTTTCAGATCGTTCAAGCGTTCACTGCGAACCGGCCTTGGCTGGAGTTCAAGCAGTGTTCCCATGAGCGCCAGAACACGGGCATCGAGCCGATCTGTTTTGGCGAGCTTGCCCGTGGCTTCGGCAAAGCGTCTGGCTTGGCGCGGGTTGACCTTGATGAGCGCATGGCCAGCCTTCGCCAAAGCGCCTTCCAGCGCTCTGTGATAGGGGCCTGTCGGCTCGAAGACCACGCGCGCCGGCTCAGCGCCAATCCATTTCATCAGGGATTTGAAGCCAGCCTTGCCGTTGGCAAAGCGCTTCTCCTCACCGTCTGACTGGCGGTGAACATCAAGAGTGTCTTTCGAAACATCGATTCCAATGGTATGCTGTGTCATCTTTTTCCACGCCTCTGCTTGTCATTCGGGGCTTTCCCCCGGGTATCCGTTCAGGCCAAAGAAAAAGACGGGGCGATCAAACTCCGAACCGGTCCATAATGACCTGCTTCGCAAACGATCCGACCCCGCCGCTGACGGGAGGGCGCTCACCCTCTCCCAGCGGTTCCTTTTTGCCAGATCGGCAGAAAAAGTCATAAGACAAGCTTCGCAGGATTGGGGTGATTTATTTTGCATCGTCATTTTGAGATTGCAGAATATAGCACCCAATCCTGCGAAGCTCGAAGAGCGAAGCAGGAGCGGATAGAATTCCTCTCTGGTGCGTCGTCATCCCGGAATTGCGCAGCAATATCAGGG